>SXRG01000037.1 GCA_005793645.1 Burkholderiales bacterium | reverse complement strand
CGCCAACTTTCATCCGAATCTATGGTTGCTCGGTGCCCCGCCCGACGAACCCGGCCATGTCATGACCGCACGCATGGCACAGCACTTTGCCACCCTGCCCATTGCCTTATACCGACAAACCGAACTGGTTTCCGTACAGGGGAAACCGGGGCGTTTCGAGGTCAATCTCATCACCCCCGACGAGAATCTCACCCTCATCGTCCCCACGATCGTCATCGCCACCGGCACCCGCCCACGCAGCACACCCACCCTGCAGGCCCTGGCCGCACAAAATCCGGCCGTTTACATCGGCCCGCTCAAAGAGACGGAACGAAACCACCTAACGAATTGCCGCGTCCTCATCCTGGGCGGCGGTGACAACGCCTTCGACCATGCCCGAATGCTCGCCGAACAGGGCTGCGCCGTCACCGTCTGCACCCGTGGCCGTTTCAACGCCCGGCCTCACTTCCTCGCCGACTGCACCAGCTCTGCTGCGATCCGCCTGCACGAACACTGTAGCGCGACCGCGTTGACTGCCACATCGCATGGAATCCTGACCGATCTCGGCCAGGGCACCGAAACCTTCGATGCGCTCGTCTGCCTCTGGGGCTATCAACCCAACAGCGAAATAGTCGCTCACTTTGCCCCAGAGATACGCCCACATCGTCTACCGGCCGGCCATATCGATACCGACCGCTGGCAACGCACCTCCATCGACCACCTCTACGCCATCGGCGATGTCACCGATACTCCGCAGCCCAGTGTCGCCGTCGCCGTCGCCCAAGGACTCACCGCCGCTCGTGCCATCGAACATCACGCTCGCCTGGAGATCTAATCCTGCCATACAGCGATCTGAATCCAGGCCGCCCTGAGTATAATCAGGCATGACCTCATGCCTACCTTCCCGCCCCCTACCAGCCGCCGAGCAAGTCACCATTCCGAAAACTCCCATAGACACTTCGGACGACCGCTTCGAGCAGCTTTCACTACCCCCCGCCATGTTGGGAAACCTGCATCAACTCGGTTATCTCCGCATGACACCGATCCAGGCCGCCAGCCTGCCCCTCACCCTGGCCGGCCATGATCTGATCGCACAGGCAAAGACCGGCAGCGGCAAGACGGCGGCCTTTGCCCTCACCCTGCTCGCACGGCTCAATCCGCGCCGTTTCGCCGTCCAGGCCCTAGTCCTGTGCCCGACGCGTGAACTCGCCGATCAAGTCACGCAGGAGATTCGCCGTCTGGCACGTAGCGAAGACAACATCAAGGTCCTCTCCCTGGTCGGCGGCAGCACCATGCGCCCTCAAATGGCCAGTCTTGAACACGGTGCTCACATCGTCGTCGGTACGCCAGGACGCATCATGGATCACCTGCAACGCGAAAGCCTCGACCTGAGTACACTGGGCATCCTGATACTTGATGAAGCCGATCGCATGCTCGACATGGGGTTTCGCGAGGCCATCGCCTATGTCGCCCGCCGCTGTCCCAAGTCCCGTCAAACACTGCTCTTCTCGGCCACCTATCCGGACAGCATCCGGCAAATGTCGCGCCAGTTTCTGCGCCAGCCCAAAGAAATTCGTCTGCTGGAGACCCACACGGCAGAAACCCTGCGCCAGCGTTTTTATGAAGTCAGCAACGAAAACCGGCTCGGCAGCGTCACCCGCCTCCTGAATCACTATCGCCCAACAAGCACCCTTGCCTTTTGCAATACCCGCCAGCAATGCCACGACCTCCTCGCACTGTTGCGCCGACAAGGTTTCGAGGCCTTGGCCCTGCACGGAGAACTGGAACAACGGGATCGTGACCAGGTCATGGTGCAATTCGCCAATCGCAGTTGCTCAGTGCTCGTCGCGACGGATGTCGCCGCACGCGGCCTGGACATCACCGATCTGGAATGTGTTATCAACGTCGATGTCACCCCCGACCCGGAGGTCTATATCCATCGCATTGGCCGCACTGGGCGTGCCGGGCGTGACGGCTGGGCCCTCAGCCTGGCCAGCCCCAACCAAATGCCCCGCGTAGCACAAATCGCCAAACAGGCCGGCGTCGAGGTCAACTGGTATCCGCTCGACGAACTCGACCGTCCCACCAGCGAACGCCTGTTGCCGCCCATGATCACCGTACAGATCCTCGGCGGTCGAAAAGAAAAGATCCGCGCCGGCGATATCCTCGGCGCACTGACCGGCGACGGCGGCTTCAAGGCCAATCAGATTGGCCACATCAACATCACCGAATTCACCACCTATGTGGCTGTGGCACGCGACATCGCCCCCGCCGTGGCACACGTCCTCAACTGTGGCACGGTCAAGGGCAGGAGCGTCAAGGCCCGCATCCTGGAAGTCTCCGACCCCGTCACGGTGCGTCCAAAGGCCATTGAACGGCTTCGTGAAAAAGAGACTCACAAAGCCAATACGCGTACCCCGTTCAACAATCGAAGCGCGGCTCGTACCCCCCATGGATCACGCGGCATGGACCGGACCTCCGGCCACGCAGCCAACCACCCCAGCACCCGCGCATCCGGGAAACACCCCGAAAAAGGACCTAAAGCGCGTTAGCCCACCAAATCCGCATAACTGGCCTGAGTCTCCCGCCACGCGCCGGGTGCCAGCCCATCTAGCGTAACCGCGCCAATCGCCACCCGGATCAGGCGTAAGGTCGGCAGGCCAACATGGGCTGTCATGCGCCGAACCTGACGATTCTTGCCTTCGCTGATGACGATCTCGATCCACGCTGTCGGGATCGCCTTGCGAAAACGGATCGGCGGGTCACGCGGCCAGAGCTCCACCACCTCCTCAGCCGTCAACCGGCGCACGCGAGCAGGGCGGGTCGTGAAATCGGCATAACACATGCCCACGCGCAAGGCCTCCAACGCCAGTTCGGTTGGCTCACCCTCCACCTGAGCCCAATAGGTCTTGGGCAATTTGTAGTGGGGGTTCGCAATGCGCGCCTGCAAGGCCCCGTCATCGGTCAGTAGCAGCAGGCCCTCGCTGTCGCCATCCAGTCGCCCGGCCACATACACGCCAGGCATCTCGATCAGATCAGCCAGACCGCGCCAGCGGCCCTCCGGCGTGAACTGGCTAAGAAAACCATAGGGTTTATTAAGCAGAATAAGGCGAGACATCGAAACGAACGCGCAGCGAACGGACCGCTGATCAGGCAAACAGCCGCGCCAGTTCGGTTCCGGGGTCGGCCGCACGCATGAAGGCCTCGCCGACCAAGAAGGCATTCACGCCCTGCCCTCGCATCAGAACAACATCAGCCGGGGCAAGGATGCCAGACTCGGTAACGGCGATACGCCCCGGATCAATCATGGGCAACAAATCGAGTGTGGTCGCAAGGCGGGTTTCAACGGTGCGCAGATTGCGGTTGTTGATGCCCATGAGGGGGGTCTGAAGCGTCAACGCCTGTTCCAGCTCGGCCGCGTCATGGCTTTCGACCAGCACCGCCATGCCCAATTCCAGTGCCAGCGCCTCCAGATCCTGCATGTGCGATGTTTCAAGCGCGGCGACAATGAGCAGGATAGCGTCTGCCCCCATCGCCCGCGCCTCCCACACTTGGCCCGCATCGATGATGAAATCCTTACGCAATGTCGGCAGGGCGCAAGCGGCTCGGGCGGCAATCAGGTAGTCCGGCGCGCCCTGAAAATAGTCACGATCCGTCAGCACCGACAAGCAGGCGGCCCCGCCACCAGCATAACTTTGCGCGATCTCGGCCGGATGAAAGTCAGCACGAATCACGCCCCGGCTGGGGCTGGCCTTCTTGATCTCAGCAATCACGGCCGCCTGATTGGCGGCGGTCTTGGTGCGCAGCGCACCGACAAAATCACGCGGCGGCGCAGCCTCAAGGGCGCCGGCTTTCAATTCAGCGAGTGGCCGCAAGGCGGCGATCTCAACGCGCTTGGTGTCGAGAATGCGGGCAAGGATGTCGGACATGATTCAGGCTTCTTATTAGTTTTCTTCAAGAGGGACGCGTACGGATAGCGCGGTAAACAACTCATAGGCGATGGTACCGGCGGCCGCAGCCACCCGCTCGACCGGCAATTCACCGCCCCAGAGCGTGACCGGGCTACTGACATGGGCGTTTGGACAGGGAGTAAGATCAACGCAGAGCATATCCATTGACACCCGTCCTAGGGTGCGTGTCTCGCGGCCTTCGACCAAAACAGGCGTGCCGGTAGGCGCGTGGCGCGGGTAACCATCGGCATAGCCGCAAGCAACGATACCGACATTCATGTCCTGCTGCGCAACAAATGCATGACCATAACCGAGCCCTTCGCCACGGGCCACACGACGAACCGAGATCAATCGCGACTCCAGCGACATAGCCGGCAACAGACCCAGATCGGAACCGGTTTGTTCAACAAAGGGCGATGCGCCGTACAGCATAATGCCAGGCCGCACCCAGTCGCCCGTCACCTCGGGGTAGCGCAGCAAGGCGGCCGAGTTGGCCAGACTGATAGGCAGGCCAGTGGGCAAACGCAGGTCCTGCGTGCACACGTTAAAAACCTGCTGTTGCGCCGCGACTCCTATCGCCGGATCGTCGGCCCCAGCAAAATGGGTCATCAAGGTGACGCTCGCCACGGATGGGCAGGCCTGCAGGGATTCAAGCGCAGCGCGAGCACGACTGGCTGCGATGCCGAGACGGTGCATGCCCGTGTCTATCTTGAGCCAGACATCCAGGCGATGCGGCAACGAGGCCTTGGCCAACAGGCTGATCTGGTCTTCGCGATGAATCACGGGACGCAAATGCGCATGGGCCATACCCACCAGTTCATCCACGCTGAAAAACCCCTCGAGGAGGACGATGGGGTGGCTGTACCCGGCGTGGCGTAATAACAGCGCCTCATCGAGTGACAAAACGGCAAACCCATCGGCATTACGCAAGGCCTCGGCCGCACACAGAATACCGTGACCATAGGCGTTAGCCTT
>SXRG01000036.1 GCA_005793645.1 Burkholderiales bacterium | reverse complement strand
CCTCTGCTCGAGATCGCGCCGCAGATCGAAATCCCGGGGCATGGCCCGATTCGGGCCCTGCACTCTGCCCATGATCGGTCTCAGTTATGGCCCGTTGCGTGCCACACCCCCACGGCCAGCCTTGAAGGGGTGGTCTGATGCACCTGCGAGAGGCCCGTTACATCGCCGTAGAAGGTCCTATCGGGGTCGGAAAGACGAGCCTGGCACGCAAAATAGCCGCCCATCTGGAGGCCGACTGCCTGCTTGAAAACGCCCAAAACAATCCATTTCTCTCCCACTACTATCAAGACCGAGCCCGCTTTGCCCTGCCCACCCAGCTCTTCTTTCTGATGGAACGGCACGAACAGTTGCGGCAACTCACCCAACCCCAGTTATTCGCACCGACCACCATCGCCGATTTTCTTCCGGAAAAAGACGCCCTCTTCGCTCAGGCCACCCTGAACGATGACGAATACCACCTCTACAGCAAGGTCCATGCGGCCCTCTGCACACCCACCGAGGCAACCCCGCCCATACCTGATCTCGTCATTTTCCTACACGCCCCACCCGAGGTCCTTACCCGCCGCGTCATTCAGCGCGCACGCCCCATTGAATCTGCCCTCGATGAACGCTACCTGGCCCGCATCAGCGAGGCCTACAACCAGTTTTTTAGTCACTATGATCGTGCGCCGGTACTGACCGTCAATAGTGCGCATCTTGACTTTGTGAACCAAGAAGCCGATTTTTCGCTCCTGTTGCAACATATCGAAACCATGCGCGGCCCGCGTGCGTTTCTTAATCGGGGTCTCTAATGTTTCTGCCACAACTCCTTGAAAAGACCAAAAACGGCGAACGACTGGTAGCTCTAACCTGTTACGACGCCAGCATGGCGCGCCTCATGGCGACCTGCGGCATCGATATCCTGCTGGTCGGCGATTCGCTGGGCATGACTGTCCAAGGCCACAACAGCACCCTGCCGGTCAACCTCACCGACATGGTCTATCACACCCGTGCCGTAGCCAACGGCGCAGCCGGCCGGGCCTTCATCCTTGCCGATCTTAATTTTGGCAGCTATCAAGCCTCCCCCGCGCAGGCCTTTGCTAGCGCGGCACAACTCATGGCGGCCGGTGCCAACATGGTCAAGCTCGAAGGCGGTGCCCTGTTCGCGGAAACCGTCCAGTTTCTAACCCAGCGCGGGATCCCGGTCTGCGCCCACCTGGGCCTCCTCCCCCAATCCGTCAATAGCACCGGCTATCGGATGCAGGCAAAGGCCGAAACCGCCGCGCAACAACTCCAGGACGATGCGCTTACCCTACAAGAGGCCGGGGCCAGCCTCCTGGTTCTGGAGGCCATTCCGGCAGAACTTGCAGACCGCGTCACCCGTGCGCTCACCATCCCGACCATCGGCATCGGTGCCGGAGCCCAATGCGGGGGCCAGGTCCTGGTCATCAACGATCTGCTCGGCCTAACCCCAACACCACCCCGGTTTTCCAAGGACTTCCTCCAAGGGCAGGGCAGCCTGGAAGCGGCCATTCGCGCCTACGCTGAGGCTGTACGCGGCGGCCAGTTCCCCGGCCCGGAACACAGCCGCTAAGCCATCACCCAGAGAGCGCACACTCCATGCAGATCCTGCATACCGTTGCCGAACTCCGCGCTGCCGTCCGTCAGGCCAACGAGGTAGCCTTTGTACCCACCATGGGCAACCTGCATGCAGGTCATCTCGAACTCATCCGGACAGCCCGACAGCGTGGCCTTCCGGTCGTTTCAAGTCTCTTTGTTAATCCGCTGCAGTTTGGCCCGGGAGAGGACTTTGAAAACTACCCGCGCACCCTGCAGGCCGATGCCACCCAACTCGCCGAAGCAGGCTGTACGATCCTGTTTGCACCGACGGTCGCCGAGATGTATCCCGAGGCACAGACCTGCAATGTCACCCCACCCCTCGCCGATATCCTCTGCGGTGCCAGCCGCCCTGGTCATTTCACCGGCGTGACGACGGTCGTGCTCAAACTATTCAACATGGTACAGCCCACGCTCGCCCTGTTCGGCAAGAAGGATTACCAGCAACTTTTCATCCTGCGACTGATGACCCGCCAGCTCAATCTGCCAATCGAGATCCTGGGCGTTGACACGGTGCGCGCCGAAGACGGCCTGGCCTTGTCCTCGCGTAACGGTTACCTCAACGCGGCAGAACGGGCCGAGGCACCTCGCCTATATCAAACACTGCGGGCCGTAGCCACAGCACTATCAGCCGGAGAAACCGACCTGGCCACACTAGAACACGCGGCCACAGTCGAGTTGGCCCGGCACGGTTGGCAGGTCGATTATGTCCAAATACGCGCCCAATCCACACTGCTCGCTCCCAACCCGACCGAGACGGCCTGTGTGGTATTAGCCGCAGCGCGCCTAGGTAACACCCGGCTGATCGACAACCTAGAAGTGACACGGCCTGTTCAAGCGGTATAATTCGACACCCTTTTGACATTTGCCGTCTCAATGCAGCGCACACTCCTCAAATCGAAACTTCACCGCGTTCGAGTGACCGCTTCGGAACTCGAATACGAAGGGTCGTGTGCGATTGATGAAAACCTGCTTGAAGCGGCCGATATCCGCGAGTACGAGCGCATCGAAATCTACAATGTCAACAATGGGGAGCGTTTCGCCACCTACGCCATCCGCGGCCAACGCGGGACTGGCATGATCTCGGTCAACGGCGCGGCGGCGCGTAAAGCGGCCGTCGGCGACATCCTCATCATCGCCACCTATAGCCAGTACAACGAAATGGAACTGGCCCAGTTCGAACCAACGCTGGTCTATGTGGACGAAAAAAACCGCATCAAGCGCATCGGCTCTCAAATCGCCTCACAAGCCGCCTAAACCCCAGGCCGCCTGAACCCTAGCGCACCACCCGATCCCAGTCGAAGCACAGCCCAGGATCCGTCTTACGCCCTGGCGCAATATCGCTGTGCCCCGCGATATCCACTAGGCTGGGATAGCTCGCCCGCAATCCAGCAATCAAGGCATTCAGCGCAGCATACTGCGCATCGGAAAAGGGCTGATCATCGGCACCTTCCATCTCAATCCCTAGCGAGAAATCATTACAACGCTCGCGCCCCTGCCAACTTGAGGCCCCAGCATGCCAGGCGCGCTGCGTACAGGGCACGAACTGCACCAACTCCCCATCACGACGAATAAAGAAATGCGCCGAGACACGCAGATCGGCAATCTGAGCAAAATAGGGATGGTCTGCCGGGTCGAGCCGATTGGTAAACAAGGCCTCGACACCTGGACCGCCAAATTCACCCGGCGGCAGACTGATAGCGTGAATAACCAACAGGCTCGGGGGCGCCCCCTCCGGACGCGCGTCCTGGTTCGGCGAGTCCACGCGCCGAGCCACCCTGTGCCAGCCATCGACATCCACCGAATTAAGGTGGTTCGGGTTAGAATCAACCATCATTTTGTTAGAAACAAAAATCACCATGCTACTCGCTGAAATGCTGTTCTTTCTGCTTGTCATCCTCGTCGCAGCCGAGGTCTTCGTCAATGCCCTGGAGCATCTGGGTGAAAAACTAAAAATCTCCGAAGGCGTAACCGGCTCGCTCTTTGCTGCAGTCGGAACCGCGTTGCCCGAGACCATCGTCCCGCTTCTGGCCATCTTTGCCGGCACCCAAAATCAACAACTCAATGAGGAGATCGGTGTCGGTGCCATCCTAGGCGCACCACTCATGCTCTCCACCCTGTCACTCTTCCTGATGGCGGCCTTCGCCTTCAAGAAACGGGGGCTGCAAGGTCACTTCAACCCCGAGCACACCGGTCTGGAGCGTGATCTAAACTTCTTCCTTGCCGCCTTCGGCCTATCCTGTCTTGCCCTCTTCATCCCGCACGAGATATCCGAGGTACGCACCGGTTTAGCCTTCGTTATGGTGCTAACCTATTTCATTTACATCATGATGACCCTGCGCGCCTCCGCGCAACTGGTCAGGGACGGGCACGGTACCGAGGCCGAAAACCCCATGTTCCTCTCCCGCCTCGGACTGCCCACCAACTGGCCCACAATTATCCTGCAACTGGGCACTGGCCTTGTTTTGCTGATCCTCGGCGCCAAAGGCTTCATTCACGGTATTGAACAGGCAGCTCCACTCCTGGGCATCTCGGCCTTGGTCCTGTCCCTACTCATCGTCCCCATCGCAACCGAACTACCAGAGAAGGTCAATTCCATTCTTTGGATCCGCCGCCACAAGGACACTCTGGCCTTCGGCAACATCACCGGTGCCATGGTGTTCCAGGGCACACTGCTCCCCGCCATCGGCATCCTCCTGACCCCGTGGATCCCACAACGCGAAGTGCTATCCGGAATCGTGGTTACGCTACTGGCTGCCCTCTGGCTACGCGTCATCCTGACCCGAGGTCAGCTACGAGTTTGGCACTTAGCGGTGAACGGCGGTCTGTATTTCACCTATCTGCTCATCGTGATGGCCTAAATATGGCTTGGATCAGGACCTCCTAACCGGAGGTCCGATGTTCGGCCTGCCGGATCAGATATCATCCCCGGAAACCCCTTCGCCACGCTGGCGATGGGCCTCACAACAATAGAAATGCCCATGTGTAAGAATGGCCTCGGAACGCGGTAGGTTCACATGGCAAACCTCACAGCGCACCATGTCCTCAACCTCGGGTGCACTGGAGCGCTGATCCTCTGCTTGACGCTGGTTGCGCCGCTTGGCGGCCCGATAGAGCAAATAAACCCCCAGACCCAGCAGCGCCCAAAATAAGAACTTACCCAAGGTCGAGCCCGTTCTTGTGAGTTTCGTTGATGACCATCAGGAGGCGCTGAAAGGGGATGAAGCGGCCATACTTAACAACCAGCGGTAAGAAAGGAAGATCTTCGCCATAACCCCAGTCATAACGGCCGGCCACCATATCGTCATAGATTTGACGCACCTGGGCATCGAGATGGTCAATGAAAGGCCCGTATTGCTGAGCCTGCTCGGGATCATAGTCGAGACTGCTTCGCATCTCGTCAATCTCATACACGGCTTGATGCATCAGATCGATATATTCATCGATGGTCTTGGGTCGTTTGATATTCATCGTTCACTCACTGCCAGATTACGGACATCCATCGGCAAAAAAACAGGGGCCGCATGGGGCCCCTGCAGATTACCACGCTCTCGGATTACTTGCCGGCCAGTGCTTCCAACTGCTTGGCACGGATCACATTGCCGTTAAGGGCGGCCTCCTTGGCCGAACTACCATAGGCCACAGCCATGACCTGGCTGTAGTAGAGCACCGGAATATTGAACTTGGTGCCGTATTTTTTATTAATCGCGCCCTGATACAACTCCACATTAGCTTGGCACAGTGGACACGGCGTGACGATCATGTCGGCGCCACCGTCGTACGCGGATTCAACGATATCCTTGATCTGGGCATGGGCCTTTTCCGGCTCGGAAAACGCCAGTGCGCCGCCACAACAAGTGACCTTCTGATCGTACTTGACGGCCTCGCCTCCCAACGACTCGACCAACTTATCGAGGTACTTCGGATTTTCATAAGACTCGCCATCAATACCGAACGGTCGGTTGGTCTGGCAGCCAACATAGCCGGCAAACTTCAAACCGTCTAAACCCTTAGTAACCGGCTTGGTCAATGCGTCATACCCAAAATCTTCAATCAGGACCTCGGCCATATGGCGCACTTCCGGAATCACGGTGATATTCAGGCCTGCCTCCTGCAAGGCGATCTGAGTATCGCGCAACAGGATATCCGAGTGCTCAAGGCGCTCCTTGGCCTCACGCGTACCCAACCAGCAGGCCGCACAAGTCGCAACCACATCAAGGCCCGGCAGGTGCTTCTCAGCCAAGGCCAGATTGCGACCCGACAATGCCAAACGCGGCAACTCACCCCCTTCAGCGTAACCGATAGAGGCACCGCAGCAGTTCCAGTCCGGAATCTCGGTCAAACCAATATCCAAGGTCTTGCACATACTCTGGACCGAGGTCAGATAGTTCGACGAGGAAGCCCCCTTTTGGGAGGAACAACCGGGATAGAACGCGTATTCTTTTCTTGCCATCTTCAATTCTCCTTCAGACCGATCACGCAGCCTTGAGCGCCTTGCGCGTTTCTTCCAGTTCGCGGGCCTTCTTCAACATGGCCTGGATGCCCTTCTGGTCCTTGCACTTGTGACCGCCGAACAGTTCCAGCGGGTTCAAGCGACCGGCCTTCACCAAACCAATGGCAATGGACTGCATCTCCAGGGCCTTCTTGATGCCAGCCATAAGGTCAAACTTACCCTCGGCGTTGCGGAAGTACAGGTCCACCGTCAGCATGACTTCATTGACGCGTCCGGTCTTGGCAGCGTTGTTCCAGAAGATCTTGCCGAAGTTGCGGGTCGGTTGCAGCTTCGGCGCGACACCCAAACGGTGCGCATAGTTGGCGATACCGTGCATGATATGGGTGATCGGCAACTTGCGCGGACAACGCACATAACAGTTGTAGCACGAGGTACACATCCACATCGAGTTGGAAGTCAACACCTCCTCACGACGACCCGCACGCACCATCATGAAAATTTCCTGTGGCGGATGATCCCAGCCAGGATGGAAGTTGGTCGGGCATGAGCCGGCACAGACGCCACACTGCATGCACATCTTGATCCACTCACCCATTTCTGCCTGGTCTTCCAACTCTTTCAGGAAGTTATTTTTGTAGCGAACGGCCATCGCGGTGTTATTTGCACTCATATCATTCTCCGATCAGAAGCCCTTCATGGGTGACGGACCCATGGCCTCGAGTTGGGCGGCGTAATCATTGATGCGCTGGGGCAGCGTGACAATGTCGGTGATGGCCACCTCGGTGTCGAACACGCGCTCCTCTTCCAGACCCATACCCTTCAGGGTGTCACCCACCTTGGACAAGCGATACCGACCCAGCTCTGAGCCCTTCACGAAGTGACACTGATACTGCTCGCCGTGCTTGCAGCCCATCAGCATGATGCCGTCAAAGCCGGAGTTCAGGGCATCGGTGATCCAAATGGTGTTAACCGAACCCAAACAACGCACCGGGATTACACGCACAAAGGCCGAGTAGTCATGGCGGTTCATGCCTGCCATGTCGAGTGCCGGGTAGGCATCGTTCTCACAAGCCAGGATCAAGATCCGCGGCTTGTTCTCAAACTCATCCGGCACATTGATGGCCTTGATCTGGGAACCCACCGTATTGACCGAGTAGTTCTCGAACGAGATCACGCGGACCGGGCAGGCGCCCATACAGGTCCCGCAACGGCGGCAACGCGACTCGTTGAACAGCGGGAAGCGACGCTCATCCTCATCGATGGCACCGAACGGACATTCCACTGTACAGCGTTTGCACTGGGTACAACCCTCCAGACGCACATTAGGGAAGGACAGATCACCAGCACGCGGGTGTGCGGCCTTGCCTAGGCCCGCGTTCTCCACGGCCTGAATGGCCTTCATGGCAGCGCCAGTAGCATCTTCCATGGCCTGCAACATATCCATCGGACGGCGTACCGGGCCGGCTGCGTAGATTGCGGTGCGGCGGGTCTCATATGGGAAGCAGATGAAGTGACTGTCGTTAAAGCCATGCTTGAAGTGCGGAATATCCGGGCCCTGGCGATACGTCAGGTTGAGCACCGATTTGGCGCGCAGTTTTTCGACCTGGATATCTGCCTCGGCCTTGATCTCAGCGTTCTTGCTCTCCGAAGCAACCACGGCCGCGTTGAGGGCATCCAGATCCGGACCCGAGGTTGGCACCGAACCTGTAGCCAGCACCACCAGGTCGGCTTGCGCCTGCGTGTCTTCATCGAGGATCAGATCCTTGAAGTTGACAATCAGTCCGTTGCCATTAGCCGCTACGGCAGAAACTTTGGCCTTGGAAAAGATCACGCCCTTGTTTTGTGCGGAACGGTAGAAGTCCTCGCCGTTACCCGGTAGACGCAGGTCCGTGTAAAGCACCACGGTTTCCACATCGGGGTTGCTGTCCTTGAAGTACATGGCCTGCTTGACGCTGACATTGCAGCAATAGCCAGAACAGTACTCGAGGTGCTCACCCGTCGTATCGCGCTGGCCAGCACACTGCACGAACACCACCGATTTAACCTCCTTGCCGTCCGACGGGCGCTTGATCGCGCCACCATTAGCCACCTTGGCCAGCGTTTCCAGTCCGCCCTGATCGACCACATCCGGAGATGCACCATAGCCCAGGTGCGGCAACTTATTGGCGTCATACAGGGTGAAACCGCTGGCCTGAATGATGGCACCGGCATCCTCGGTCACGGTCGAGCCGGACTCGACGGTAATGTCGGCCTTGAAACGGCCCGGTGCGCCTGCCGTCTTAGTCACTGTGGCATTAAGATAGACCGTGATGTTGGCATCGGCTGCAATGCGGCTGACCATGTCAGCCACACCGGTATCTTCCGGATTCTTGAACGGCTCCCGCGTCGGTATGCGCTTGTAGTTCTGTGCGGCCCAACCGCCCAGTGCACCGGTCTTCTCAACCAATACCACCTTGTAGCCCGCCTTGGCGGCTTCCAGTGCAGAGGTCATGCCGGAGATACCACCACCGACCACCAGCAGTGTCTTGCTCCCCCCCACATTGGGGTTACCCGACGGCACGCTCATCGCCTTAACCTCGGCACAGGCCATACGCACATAATCCTCGGCCATTTCCTGCGTTGTCTCGCGGGCCTCTTCCGTATCCGGGCGCACCCAAATCACGCCCTCGCGCAGGTTACCGCGCGAAACAGCCGTGGCAGGAAAGTTGAAGGCCTCAGTTTTGGATCGGCGCGAACAGGCGCAGATCGCGGCATGCGTTACGCCCTCATTGTCGATGTCGTTCTGGATCATCGCCACGCCCTCGGCAGAGCAGAGGAAGGCGTGTTCACGCACCAGCGGCATCTTGCCATCCTTGGTCGCAGTCTTAACCAGCGCGGCCACATCGAGCCGGGCACCCAACTCGCAACCAGAACAGATATACGCTGCGTGTTTCTTTTCAGCCATCGTTGCACTCATGATCAATTCTCCGCACGGGCGACTTGGTTGACGACCTGGATCGCACGCAAGGCCGCCGCCGTCGCGCTTTGTACTGCGCGGTTCACATCCAGCGCGTTGGTCGCACAACCGGCACCAAACACGCCCGTATTGCCATTCATCGCCAGGAAGCCCGAAGAATCAGCCGCGATACCTTCAGACAGCGCCGCCGGGATGGCCATGCCCTTAACTGCCGGCTCCATGCCCACCGCCAACACGACCAGGTCATGCGGTTCGGAGTAACGTTTGTAGCCCTCGGTGTTGACGCCCCACAAACGCGGATCACCATTCTTGTCTTCGGAGATACGCGCCACCTTGGATTTCACAAACGACACATTGGGATTAGCCTTGACCTTCTGGTAGAAGTCCTCAAAACGGTCAATGGCGCGAATGTCGATGTAATAAATAGTGGACTTGCCCTCATCGCCAAAGGCTTCCTGCACATAATGGGTCTGCTTCAACGAAGCCATGCAGCAAAAGCGCGAACAGTGGCGCAAATGGTTTTCGTCACGGGAACCGGCACACTGGATGAAGGCCACATTCTTCGCCTCCTTGCCATCGGACGGACGCAGGATCTTGCCCCGAGTCGGGCCATGCGGATCGGCCAAACGCTCGAACTCCACATTAGTGATGACATTCTTGAATTCACCATAACGATACGGCGTGATCTTTTCGGCCGCATACGGTTGCCAGCCAGTCGCCCAGACGATAGCGCCAGCCCTGAGATTGAGCGTCTCGGTCTGCTGGTCAAGATCAATGGCATCGACCTTGCACGCCGCCTTGGCCGCCTCGGCATCGGCCGTGCCGATGATCGACGGATCAAGTACATAACGCTGAGGATAGGCCATGTCGTGCGGAAGATAGGCCGCCTTAACCTTACCCAGATTGTAATTGAAGGCATCAGCAATCTCAGTGCTGACCGCCTTGGAACAGTCACCACAGGCGGTACACTTGCTGTTCACATAACGCGGCGACAAGGTCACATTGACGCTGTAATCGCCCGCCGTACCGGTAATCTCCGTCACCTCGGCCATGGTCAGGACCTGAATGCGCGGGTTCGCCTTCAGACGACGCAGATTGATTTCCAGCCCGCAGGTCGGATGGCACATCTTGGGGAAATAGCGGTAAAGCTGGGCCGTACGGCCGCCGAGCCAGGGATTCTTCTCCACCAGCACCACCTGTTTGCCGGTTTCAGCCGCCTCAAGGGCCGCCGTCATCCCAGCAATGCCGCCGCCCACGACCAGAATGGTCTGGTTGGTCGCCACGATAGACGTCATGTGTCGTCTCCAATAGAACGAAATTAGTAAAACACCCCCAAAGGGGCATCGAAAGACGGGGTTTATCTTACCTGCAAAGCCCCTGGGTCGGGACCGTGCACGCATCGAATGTACTTATATACGGATAAAGCCGTCGCAATACCCTGCTAGCCGCAGGGCATTACCCATCAGACCAGGTTCAGATCCAAAATCCCTTCCATCTTTTCGGCGGTCTCCGACTTGCCCGTGCGGCTGTCGCCAACAATGGCCACCGTCACACTGACCGCTTTGATATCCTCACCCAGACGGGTGCGCTTTTCCAGCGCCACCGTCTTGATCAGTGTGATCAGATCCTTGGCCAAATGTTCAGGCCCCTGCATCTCCACCGATTCACGGCTCTGGAAACCCGCCGCTGCAATATCCTCATTGCTGTTGTCTGCCGCCGCGCCCGCCATCAACTGGCTGTGTGCCAAACCTAGGCGCATCTCGCCGCGCGCCACCAAACGCTCAAATGCCTTTATGAAACGGTCCTCACTATCTTGGAAGATGGCATTCAATTCCGGGTGCAAAATAACGCCCTGCGAATCTTGCAACAAAGGGAAAGGATTGGCCCAGTAACTCGACTCACGTGCGCCACGGAAAGTCTGCGTACTACCGGCAGCCACCCGTTCTCCAAGCCGGAGGTGATCGATCGCTTCCATGACCCCCATATTGACATTAACGGTCGACTCATTCGGCGCCTTGAGACGGAAATTATTCGCGTACAACAACACATCCAGCTGGTGACCCGTCGAAACCTCGGTATCGGCAGTGACCGGGACAATCTGACGTGCATTGGAACCGGTTGCGCGGTTATAACCCACTTCGCGGCCCTGCATCTGCATCTTAGCCCGCTCGGAGAACCCATCCAAACAGGCAAAGGCACCCGTCTCAGTACCATAAAAAATGGGGCGCATTTGGGCATCCTCACTGCGTTCCAAGCGAATGCGACCCATATCGTCCGCTTTCACCCGCATCTCAGAGATATAAGGTGCGCCCGCCTCGTCAAAGCGCACCTTGTAGCGCGTGCAACCGCAATGCAACGGAATGTCTCCAGCACGAATAGCCAGGACATTATGCAGGGTCAAGATAGGCTTCTTGCAATAACCGAAGTATTTCAGCTCATCGCGGTTCGGCACCAACCCCACCAGAATCTCATTCTCGGCATCCCACCAGTAGCCCAGATCCTCATCTGCGGCATCCGGGTCACCAAACAGAAAGATTCCGTCCGGCTTACGCCCTTGGCTAATCTCATCCACATTGGCAAACGGGAACAGGTTCAACAAGCCCGGTTCCATCTCGATGCAGCCACGCGACTTGTGGATGTAAGCCACAATCAACCAATGGCCAACGCTCAGCGGAACGGCTACCCAATCATCGGCGCGAAACTGCTCACAACGGAACGGATTGTGGCCCAGCTCATAGAAGGGTTTGGCGCGCTTGTTGGAGGGCGTCGTGTAATCAACGCCCGTCTGAATATCTGCCGCAATGGTCAGCGGGACATGCGACAAGGCGATGTAATCCGGGGGCAGATTAAAGTAATGACCAGAGATCTCGCCCGCCGTCACATTGGGGAAGGCGTTCAGGCCCGGCGTGCGTCGTGTCCCCTCTTCCAGACCCACGCCGTCAAGCAAGGCACGCCGCGTCTCCAACAAGAGATCGGAAAGACCGCGAGCCTTTTCCGTAACCTTGCCCTTGACGAAGGCAGAGGTTACATCACCCAGGGTGACCACCTCGTTCTGCAGGCGCACCAGACGCGAATAGGAACGGGTGCGAAAATGATGGAACCCCCCGTCGAAGAACAGGGCCAATTCGCGCGCGCGATCGAGTGCTTCGCACTCTTCAATCTTGCCCGCGTTGAGCAACATCAGGAAATCTCGCGCCCGAATCGACTGCACGAAGGCACTACGATGCTGCCACTCATCGCGATAACGTTCATCACGCTGCCCAAGATCGTTCAGATATTCCTTCTTATACCGATCCAAGAAACGAGCAAACGGCAGACTCTTGAGCAACTGTGCAGGCGTAACACAGCCCTCGCGAATTTCGAGAACACTTTCCATGCTTGAATTCCTTGCAGAGATATCAACAATCCCGTGTCCGACGCAGCAGCAGGCCCACCGTCACGAAATCAAACCAGGCTATTTTATCACAAGCCCACCAAAATTCGCCGGGTCAGGCATGAACGCTGGCCGGGCGCACATTGCACGCCTCACCCGGTTCGGTCGGCACATCAACGGTCAGAAATTGCAGCGTTTCAAGGTCGGCAAGGATATAGGTCGGCGGCTTGCCGACCCCTCCCACAGTGCCAGGATTCACCAGCCAAGTCTTGCCACCCTTGATATTGACTACCTCGCGCTGGCTGACGCGGTGATCATGGCCGCACAGCACCACATCGTAATCGCCGGTCAACGCCATTGCCTCGGCATAATGCGGGTAATGCACCATGAACAGGGTGCGCCCTGAAAGGTGCAAGACAGCATCCTGGCCATGATAGCGCAGCAAACTATCCGGCTCTTGGGCCAGATGCATCATGGTGTAAAGGTCACCGGTGTTATTGCCGTGAATGGCATGCACCGGCACGCCGTATTTCTTCAACACCCGTAGCGTGGTCGGTGCCACGATATCACCGCAATGCAAGATCGCCCGCGCACCGCGCGATACAGCATCCTCAACCGCATGATCCAGCAGACGCCGATTGTCATGAGAATCCGAAACGACGCAGATCTTCATCAGAACATTGGCTTGTCGATAGCGGCGTTATAGCGATCCACCCCGCCAATGATCTCGGCCCGGGCTGCATCCGCCCCGGCCCAACCCAGCACCTTGACCCATTTGCCCTTTTCAAGGTCTTTGTAATGCTCAAAAAAGTGCGCAATCTGATTGAGCATCAGTACCGGCAAATCTTCAGGACTGCGTACCGAGCAGTACATGGTACACAACTTGTCCACCGGGACCGCCAACACCTTGCCATCCATTCCCGCCTCGTCCTCCATCTGCAATACACCCACCGGCCGACAACGCACCACCACGCCCGTAATAAGTGGAATCGGCGTCACCACAAGAACATCCACCGGGTCGCCGTCCTCGGACAATGTGTGCGGGACGTAACCATAATTACAGGGATAATGCATCGCCGTGGACATAAAGCGATCAACGAACATCGCGCCGGTCTCCTTGTCCACCTCATACTTGATGGGCTCGCCGTGAGCGGGAATTTCGATGATGACATTGATGTCATCAGGCACATTGCGGCCGGAACTGACGCGATCAAGATTCATAAAACCTCTGACAGGGGTTACTGAGAGTGATGCGATTATAGAAGGCTGCGGAAGATGTAGACACAGAAAACAAAAACCCCTCCGCAGAGGGGTTTTTTACGACCTGAAAAAAGATCAGGCCATGGCCTTGATGGCAGAAGACAAACGGCTCTTGTGACGCGCGGCCTTGTTTTTGTGAACAATACGCTTGTCGGCCAGACGGTCCATGGCACTCATGGATTCCTGGAAGACGATTGCGGCAGCGGCCTTGTCGCCGGCCTCGATTGCCTTGCGAACTTTCTTCACGGCAGTGCGGTAAGCCGAGCGTTGAGCCATGTTTTGCAGACGAATACGGTCTGCCTGACGGGCACGCTTGCGAGCCTGTGCGCTGTTTGCCATGGTGAAAGCTCCTGAAAACTTTAAAAAGAAGTCGCTAAGTATATCCACCCACCCGATGTTTGACAAGCTAGAATCGTCACCCATGAACCTGCTTCGCGCCCTTGCCACTGTCAGCTCGATGACCCTGCTCTCGCGCATCTTAGGTTTTGTACGCGACATGGTCATCGCCCGCGCCTTCGGTGCCGGGGCCATCACCGACGCATTTTTCGTCGCGTTCAAGCTCCCCAACCTGCTCCGGCGACTATTTGCCGAAGGGGCCTTCTCACAGGCCTTCGTTCCCGTCCTGGCCGAAATCCGAAATCGCGAAGGCGACGCTGCCGCGCAGCAAATCATCCACCGTGTCCACACCCTGCTGTTTCTCATCGTTAGCGCCACCGCACTGCTCGGCGTCCTCGCCGCCCCACTGATTGTCATGATCTCGGCACCCGGCTTCACCGCCGACGCCGCGAAATTCGACCTGACCGTCGCGATGACCCGCATCGTCTTTCCCTACATCCTGTTCATGTCGCTCACCGCGCTGGCCGCCGGCGTACTCAACACTTGGAGCCGTTTCATGGTGCCGGCCTTCACCCCGGTCCTGCTCAATATCGCCATGATCCTCGCCGCCACCGTGGCCGCACCTTGGTTTAACCCACCAATCCTGGCGCTGGCCTGGGGCGCTTTTTTGGGTGGCGTGCTGCAGCTGTCATTACAATATGTCGCATTAAAACGGCTAGGGCTCCTGCCGCGCTGGGATTTTTCCCCCCACGACCCCGCTGTCCGCCGCATCCTCAAACTTATGGGCCCAGCCGCCATGGGCGTTTCGGTCGCGCAGATTTCCCTGCTCATCAACACCATCTTCGCCTCCTTCCTGATCAGCGGCAGTGTCTCCTGGCTGTATTACGCCGATCGCCTGATGGAGTTCCCGACCGGGATGTTGGGTGTCGCCCTCGGCACCATCCTGCTCCCCTCACTCGCCAAGCACTATGCTGACGACGACCGCGCCGAATATTCCCGCCTGCTCGACTGGGGCCTACGCCTGACGCTGCTGCTGGCTGCCCCTGCCGCTCTGGCCCTGGCCATCCTCGCCATCCCGCTGATCACCACCCTGTTCCACTACGGCGCCTTCACTGTCCACGATGTCGAAATGACCCGCCTGGCGCTCACCGCCTACAGCGCCGGCCTGATCGGACTCATCCTGGTCAAGGTCCTGGCGCCCGGTTTTTACGCCCGGCAAAACATCAAGACCCCCGTCAGGATCGCCATCCTCACCCTACTCGCCACCCAGGCCATGAACCTGGCCTTCATCGGCCCCCTGGGGCATGCCGGCCTGGCGCTCGCCATCGGCCTCGGTGCCTGCCTCAACGCCACCATCCTGTATCGCAAACTGCGCCAACACGGCATTTTCCAACCCCAACCCGGCTGGGCCATCTATCTGTTGCAACTCACCGCCGCCCTCACCACGATGGGAGGCTTCCTTTGGCTCGCTATGGGCGCAGAGTCCGATTGGCTAAAGATCAATTTACAAGAACGACTCACCCACCTCGCCTGGCTCATCCCGGCCGGCGCCAGCATCTACTTCGCCAGCCTCTGGATCCTCGGTCTACGCCCCGCCCAATTCCGCCGCACGACCGCCTCCTAATCCACAGGCTGACGGAATACGCCCCAACCCGTAGAATCACGGCTTTCTCGCAGCGTAGCCGCACAGATAACACTCCAACATGCTCATCACCCACGGCTGGCCGCACGCCACCCGCCCCAATGCCATCACCATCGGAAACTTTGACGGCGTCCACTTGGGCCATCAAGCCATGCTGGCGCGGCTCACTGCGCGCGCGGTTTCCCTAGGCGCCCTGCCCACAGTGCTGACCTTTGAGCCACACCCGCGCGAGATCTTCTCGCCCCAAACCGCTCCCACCCGATTGTCATCCATGCGTGAAAAACTGGAACGCTTACGCGAACTGGGGGTCGGCCATGTACATGTCTGTCCATTCGATCGCGCCTTTGCTGCCCTGACGCCCGAAGTGTTTATTCAGCGCATCCTGGTAGAGGGTCTCAAGGCACGCTATGTCCTGGTCGGCGACGACTTCCGCTTTGGCGCAAAACGCGCCGGCGACATTGAACTCCTGGCCCGTGTGGGTGCCGAACAAGGTTTCGTGGCCGAGGCCCTGCACACGGTTGAGGCCGCTGGCCAGCGCGCCTCCAGCACCGCCGTGCGCCTCGCCCTGTCCGAGGGTGACATGGCAACCGCTGCCCAACTGCTAGGCCATGCCTACACCCTCTCGGGCCGCGTCGTCGATGGCGACAAGCTCGGCCGCACCATCGGCTACCCGACCGCCAATATCCAACTCAAGCACAACCGCCCGCCCGTACGCGGCATCTTTGCCGTGCGTGTGCAAGGTCTGAGCCGACCCGACTGGCCCGGTGTTGCCAGTCTCGGCACCCGTCCCACGGTGCACACCAACGGTCAGCCGACGCTGGAGGTACACCTGTTCAATTTCAATCAATCAATCTACCGCGCCCACCTACGCGTTGAGTTCCTGCACAAACTGCGCGATGAACAAAAGTTCGACTCGCTCGACGCCCTGATCGCCCAAATCGGCCGCGATGCCGACGAAGCACGCACCTTGCTGAATGCCGGATAAGCCCATGGATTACAAAGCCACCCTCAACCTGCCCGACACCCCCTTTCCCATGCGTGGCGATCTGCCCAAGCGCGAGCCTGGGTGGGTGGCGCAATGGCAGGAAAAACAACTCTACGCTGCCCTTCGCCAGGCCTGCGCCGGTCGCCCGCGTTTTACCCTGCACGACGGTCCGCCCTATGCCAACGGCGACATCCACATTGGTCATGCCGTCAACAAGATATTGAAGGACATCATCCTCAAGGCCAAGACGTTGGAAGGCTTCGACGCGCCCTTCGTACCAGGGTGGGACTGCCACGGCCTACCGATTGAGCACCAGATTGAAAAGCAACACGGCAAGCACCTCGAAGGCAATGTCGTACGCCGTCTGTGTCGAGACTACGCCGCACAACAAGTTGAACGCCAAAAAAAGGACTTCATCCGTCTGGGCGTACTAGGCGATTGGGACACCCCCTACCTCACCATGAATTTCGAGGCCGAGGCCAACGAGATTCGCGCACTCGGCAAGATCTGGGAAAAGGGCTATCTGTATCAGGGTCTAAAACCCGTCAACTGGTGTCTCGATTGTGGCTCGGCGCTAGCCGAAGCCGAGGTTGAACACGAAGACAAGACCTCGCCGGCCATCGATGTCGCCTTCCCGGTACACCCTAACCATATCGCCAAACTAGCGGCTGCATTTGGGCTATCACACCCGGTAAAAGAGGCCGCCGCCGTGATCTGGACCACGACTCCGTGGACCCTGCCGGCCAACGAGGCGGTGTCGGTGCATCCCGATCTCACCTATGACCTGGTCTCCACCGCCAAAGGCGCGCTGATCCTGGTCCATGAACTGGCCTCCGCCTGTCTGGAACGCTACGGACTGGAGGGCGAGTTTCTGGGCGCCTGCCCCGGCGCGGCACTCGAACACCTCTTGCTGCAACACCCGTTCCAAGCCCGTGATGTACTGATTATCTGCGGTACCCATGTCACCACCGAGGCGGGTACCGGCCTGGTCCACACCGCGCCGGCGCATGGCGTCGATGACTACAATGTCGGGCGCAAATATGGCCTCCCCGTCAACAACCCAGTGGGGGGCGACGGTCGCTTCCTCGCCAACACCCCAGCGCTGGAAAGTGCCCCGCTGGCCGGACTAACCGTGTGGGAGGCCAACCCCAAAGTCCTCGAAGAACTCGAAGCGCGTGGCACCCTGCTCAAGGCCGAGAAAATCCGCCACAGCTACCCACATTGCTGGCGCCATAAAACCCCCATCATCTTCCGTGCCACGACCCAGTGGTTCATCGGCATGGACAAGCGCAGCCTTGAATCGGAGCCGACCCTGCGCCATCAGGCCGAGGTCGCGGTGGATAAGACCCAATTTTTCCCCACCTGGGGCCGCGCCCGTCTTGAAGGCATGATGAAGACCCGGCCCGACTGGGGCATCTCGCGCCAGCGCAACTGGGGCGTGCCGATTCCCTTCTTTCTGCATCGTGAAACCGGCGTACTGCACCCACGCACCGCCGAACTCATCGAGACCGTGGCGCAGCGCGTCGAACAGGGCGGCATCGAAGCCTGGTTCGCACTCGATGCAGCCGAGTTGCTAGGTGACGAAGCTGCGCAATATCGCAAGCTCGGTGACACACTGGATGTCTGGTTCGATTCCGGAACCACGCACTGGCATGTCATGCGCGGCTCGCACGCCGACAGCCACAATTACCCGGCCGACCTCTATCTGGAAGGCTCCGATCAGCATCGCGGCTGGTTCCAGAGTTCACTTCTGACCGGTTGCGCCATCGACGGCCGCGCGCCCTACAAGGCCCTGCTCACCCACGGCTTCGTCGTTGACGGCAACGGCCACAAGATGTCCAAATCCAAAGGCAATGTCATCGCCCCACAAGAAATCATGGGCAAATACGGCGCCGATATCCTGCGCCTGTGGGTGGCCAGCACCGACTATGCGGGTGAGTTGTCCATCTCGGACAAAATCCTGCAAGGCGTCATCGACAGCTACCGGCGCGTGCGCAATACCCTCAAGTTCCTGCTGGCCAACCTGTCCGATTTCGACCCCGCACAGCACACCCTGCCACCCTCCGAGTGGCTGGAGATCGACCGCTACACCCTACACCTTACCCAACGCTTCGACGCCGAGGTGCGCGCGGCCTACACCGACTACGAGTTCCTGCGCGTGGCCCAGGCCCTGCACAGCTTCTGCGCCGAAACCTTGGGCGGCTTTTACCTTGATATCCTCAAAGACCGCCTGTACACCACAGGGGTCGATTCAAAGGCCCGCCGCTCGGCACAATCGGCGTTGCATGTCATAACCCGCAGCCTGGTGCAGGCGATGGCCCCCATCCTATCCTTCACCGCCGAAGAGGCCTGGGCCTTCCTGCCTGGCCGCGGCGCAACAGAACACGACAGCGTCTTTTTCTCGGTCATGCGCAATCCTGAACAGGGCAACGATGCCGGCCTCGTTGCCCGCTGGAACGCATTGTTGTCCTTCCGCCCCACGATCTTGAAAGCACTGGAAACGGCGCGCGAGTCCAAGGCCATCGGCTCCGCACTCCAGGCCGAACTGGAGATCGCGGCCGAGGGTGCGCTGCACGACCACCTCACCGCCTTGGGCGACGACCTCAAGTTCGTCTTCATCGTCTCGGCCGTTCGTCTGACACGCGGCGCAGAAGCCGTCACGGTCATCCCCAGCCCCCACACCAAATGTGAGCGCTGCTGGCATGTGCGAGCCGATGTAAACAGCGACGGACTCTGCGGCCGCTGCGAAAGCAACTTGAGCGGCCCTGGCGAAGTGCGAACCTATGCATAAGTGGCTGGGCCTCGCCGCCCTGGTAACCCTCCTCGACCAGATCAGCAAATGGGCGATTCTGGCGTCGTTGCCGCTCTACACCCGCATCGAGATCACCGGCTTTTTCAACCTGGTGCATGTACGCAACGAAGGCGCCGCCTTCTCGCTGTTGGCCGACCAGCCCGGCTGGCAACGACTGTTTTTCATCGCCCTGTCGCTAACCGTTTCAGGGTTCATCGTTTGGTGGTTAAGGAAGCCCGCGCCCACGCGACAACACACGGCCTTCGCCCTGATACTGGGCGGCGCGTTGGGCAATGTGATCGACCGCATCATCCACGGCAATGTAGTTGATTTTCTCGACTTTCACCTGCTGGGTTGGCACTGGCCCGCGTTCAATGTCGCCGATTCAGCCATCGTCCTCGCCGCCGGCATTTTAATCTGGATAAGTTTCAGACCGCCGCATGACTCAAATCCGCCCTGAAATAGGTCTTAACAGCCGCGTCACCCTGCACTACCGCCTCTCCTGCGGGGACGCGGAGCTCGTCAATACCTTTGACGACGCACCTGAAACCTTCCAGTTTGGCCGTGGTGAGATCGACCCGCGCCTGGAATATGCCCTCAAGGGGCTGACCGAAGGCACGCATACCACGCTGCACCTGACCCCCGCCATGGCCTTTGGCGAACACGACCCGGATCGGGTCCAATCGTATCCCCTCGCCGACCTGAACAATCTGGCCTCCGGCTCAACGATCAACATGGGTCACATCATCCAGTTCCAGCTCCCGAATGGACAAACCCTACACGGCACGGTGCTAGCCCTCGACACCACCACAGCCACCCTCGATTTCAATCACCCGCTCGCCGGTCGACCGGTCGAGTTTGAGGTCCATATCCTGAGTATCGAAAAATGACCACTGCACTACTCGCCAACCCGCGTGGTTTTTGTGCCGGTGTCGATCGTGCCATCGCCATTGTCGAACGCGCGCTGGAACGCCATGGTGCCCCGCGGAGTTGCTATCCTCAACGACGCGGCAAACTCCTCGGTACAGCAATGAATTTTTGCAAAAAAAGTGAGGCCCTGTCTCAAACCATGACCCGGATCGCGCTTGCGTCCGGTTACCGCAATTGTTTGTCACAAAATCGACGCACCTTGGCGAGCATCGTCCTCTTCCTGAAGAAAAAAGTGCTGACAGAGATGCGCAGCAGTTCCGCGCATTCTTCTGCCGAATGATCCAACTCAAAATTGAGTTGGTACAACCGCCGGTCGTCCAATGGCAGCCGATTCAAGGCTTCATGAATCAATTCAAGCCACTCCGCCATTTCCGATTCACCGAAGATACCACCAGAGTGGATCATGTTTCTAAGTCCTTTGAACTGGGGAAATACAGAAGACGACAATCGTCAAGAACCGACCAGGGGTTCATTCTCAGAATGCCCATTCACACGCCCAATTGGACGGTTACATGTCGCCGTTGTGCAGTGACTCCGCCGGACGACGTTGTCCTCGAATGAGGTCGATCATTTTGCGAGTCACGACCACGATCAACCACAAGCAAAATGGACCGCGATCCGCTCGCGTGAGCCAGTCCACCAATCGCGAACGACCGTTCTTTCCGATGCCAAAAACTGACAGCCAAGTCTCCTGAATGGCGTCGTCGCACCTCTCTGGATTTTGTGCGCGGAATTTTCGACGAAGGAAAGCGGATAGCCGGGGTTGGAACCGAGTGGCTAGGTCATCGCCCGCCGCTTGGTCGCCATCAAGGAATCGCCGTACCAGCGACTCGCACTCGGGCGTTTGAATACAGCCGTGTCGACACGGGCAACTTTGGCACTGATGGAAATCTGGACGTTCCATGACAGGCACTCCTTTCTCGCCTTTGAAAGGCGTAGACAGGAGTGCGAGCGATCTTTTCGAGACCTCGCCACGTCCCGTCGTCCTTGACAATCTTCCCGGCGCTCTGCGCCGCGGATGAGCTTTTCACTCACGCCAGGAATCTAGGTGATGGCCGCGTACTTTGCAACATTTTCTGTGATGACTGATCTCTTCCAGTAATCCTCCGGCACGCTCGTGTCGCCGCATTACGACCAATTACCAAAGATGACTCGTGACAGTCAAAATTAAACGCGGATTCCGCATCAATCAGGAAATACCAAGAGACGTTGCGTTACCGAACGAGTACATGTAACGTGCGGTTACAGGGAGTTATTTGGGTTACGGATGGGAGACAGCCCGGATGAAAAGTTCGCAAAAAGGATTACAGAGTCGCACGCCAAGCCTTCCAAAGGCTTCACGAGCGAATGTTTTTCGCACCATCTGGGAGATCATCCACGGGGATGAGAATGAGCATTTGACCCAAGACGAACTTCTGGTCAAAGAAATCCGACAGGCTCCGCAAGCCTTGGCGATGCTGTACTTCCTGCGGTTGCTTGAGAAGCCCGGTATTCGACGCGTTGAAGTCATCGAGGCGCGTGCGAAATCAAAAAGCTTCAGTCGCCTGCTCAAAGATCGCGTCGTCGCTGAATATCCAAAACTGCTTACGTCAGATGATCCCAGCGTCGCCGATCCCCTGCTTGCGAAAGAACTCCGAAATTT
>SXRG01000035.1 GCA_005793645.1 Burkholderiales bacterium | reverse complement strand
TCGACGGATCTGGTAAAGAACGGCACTTGGGCTTCGCCGGCGATAGCCTTGGCGAGCAGCGTTTTTCCGGTACCAGGCGAACCCACCAACAGCACACCACGCGGGATGCGTCCGCCCAGTTTCTGAAACTTGGACGGGTCACGCAAGAACTCGACCAGTTCGCCGACCTCTTCCTTGGCCTCATCACAACCAGCCACATCGGCAAAGGTCACGACATTGCTATCCTGATCCAGCAATCGTGCCTTGGACTTTCCAAACGAGAAGGCACCGCCCTTGCCACCACCCTGCATCTGGCGCATAAAGAAAACCCAGACACCAATCAGAAGCAACATAGGGAACCAGGACACGAAGATACTCATCAGCATGGACGGTTGTTCGTCTGGCTTGACCTCG
Source organism: Burkholderiales bacterium (assembly GCA_005793645.1). GTDB lineage: Bacteria > Pseudomonadota > Gammaproteobacteria > Burkholderiales > Thiobacillaceae > QYQG01. The sequence goes on along the minus strand of SXRG01000035.1, from coordinate 3,584 downwards.
ACCGTCACGCCGTTCTTGAGTAGATCAGACACCATCCACGGATCATTAGGGGCATAAGTGGTAAAGCGCTGACCATCGGTCTGTACGCCCCGCAAGACATGACCGTCGATGGTGACCTTGGCGATGCGGCCTTGCGTCACCTCATCAAGGAACTGGGAGTATTCGAGTTGCGACGATCCGCTGGTCGATTCGCGCGGACCAAACTGGTTGAACACCGTCATCAGCACCAAGGCAATGACCAGCCATGCCCCTAGATTTCTAAAAAGATTGTTCAATCTCGTACCCTTTTATCACAGACCCGCGACCCTTGCCGCACATTCGCGCACATTAGTCCAATTAACCTATCCAATCAATGTCGCAGACCCCGTCCTAACAAATAAACCTCGGTGCTCTCATCCCGCGAGGCCTTTGGTTTACGCGACACTACCCCCTTAAATACGCCACGCATCTGACGCAAGAAGTCCTCAAACCCGGCCCCCTGAAAAACTTTGATCAGAAAGGCCCCTTCCGGACGCAACACCCCTTGGGCAAAATCCAGCGCCATCTCGGCCAAGGCATAAGACTTCGCCTGATCCGACAACAACACGCCCGTCAAATTGGGGGCAATATCGGAAAGCACAAGATCCGCCGGATGGCCACCCAAACGCAATAGAAAATCATCCAGGACCGCTTCGCTGGAAAAATCCCCCTGCACAAATTCAACCCCCTTGACGGGTTCCATCGGCAACAGGTCAATGGCAAGGACAGACCCCTGGCCCTGAAGTCGCTCACTCACCACCTGGCACCAACCGCCCGGAGCGCTACCCAGATCAACCACACGGATGCCGGAACGAAGCAGACGATCCTTTTCCAGGATCTCCATCAATTTGAAGGCCGCACGAGAGCGATAACCCGCCTTGGTGGCCAACTGCACATAGTGATCGTTGACATGGCGCTGATGCCAGATATGGGTTTTTGCACTACGCTTCACGATGCGGCCCGGCTCCTCAGGTAAAATAGAGGCATGAATACTTCAACTTCAGCCACAACAATCCTCACCCCGCAACAACGGAAGTTCCTCCGTGCGCAGGCCCACGATCTAAAGCCCGTCGTCATGATCGGCAACCAGGGATTAACCGATGCCGTGATCCGGGAGGCGCAACGCTCCCTCGTCGCCCACGAACTGATCAAGATCCGCGTCCTCGGCGATGACCGTGAGGCCCGCGAGACCTGGTTAGCCGAGATCTGCGCCGCTACGGGTGCCGCCCCGGTCCAGCACATCGGCAAGCTATTGCTCATTTATCGCCCAGCGGACACACCACGACTGCAATTACCGTGACTTGGCAACGAGCGCCAGACCCAGCAGACTCTCGATCAAATAGACCACGCTGGATATCCCATGCCAAGTCTCGAAGCGATCCCGGAAAAGGCTCTCCATAACATCCTTGGGCATCGCCTCCGCTTTCAGTTCAGCGAGAATCGGCTGGATACCGAAAAATTGCGCCAGGGTCAGCAACAGCATCGTCAGGGCGATCCAGAACGCGGCCTGTTTGAAGGCCAGCCCCCCTGCGGCCTGTACCCGTGACAGTAGCAACCACGCCGCACAACCCATCCCAACCCAAGCCATTCCTGCAAACATCTGGCCCGCCAGAATTCCAGCAAGTGCCCTGTCTTCAGGAAGGTTATGGAATAGCAACGGGGCGACCAAGTAGCCCACTGCCCACAGGCCACCGACCCATAGAACGACGGCCCAACTCGAGATCAGCTGACCTAGGCGCACGATCGTTCAGAGATAATGTACATCGAGGATCTCGAAATGGCGCACCCCACCGGGGGCCTGGACATCGGCCACATCATCGGCATACTTACCAATCAACGCACGCGCAATGGGTGAACTCACGGAAACCTTACCCTGCTTGATATCGGCTTCATCCTCACCAACGATTTGGTAACGCACATCTTCGCCTGTCGCGGCATCCACCAACACCACCGTGGCCCCAAAAACAACGCGGCCTTCGGCGTCCAGATGCCTCGGGTCGATGATCTGGGCGTTAGACAGTTTACCTTCAAGCTCCTTGATACGCCCCTCGATGAAGCCCTGCCGTTCCTTGGCTGCATCATATTCGGCGTTCTCCGACAGGTCGCCGTGCGAACGCGCCTCAGCAATCGCAGCGATCACCGTCGGGCGTTCGACAGATTTCAAATGTTGCAATTCTTTGCGCAGCTGATTGGCACCGATCACGGTCAGTGGCACCTTGTTCATGCGTTTTGCTCCAGTTTCCGATGCAGTGATTGCAGGTCATAGACGGTGATCTCGCGCCGCTCCTTCATGCCCTGACAGGCCGCCAACGCTCCGGCCAGCGTGGTGTAGTACGGGACATTGGCAGCCATCGCGCCGGTGCGGATGGATGCAGAATCCCTGGCGCCACGCTTGTCCTCGACCACATTGACGATCAGAGCCACATCGTTGTTCTTGATCATGTCCACAATATGCGGCCGTCCCTCACCCACCTTGTTAACCCGCGTCACGGGGAAACCGGCAGCCTGAATTGCCTTGGCCGTTCCCTTGGTCGCATAAAGATTGAACCCCAATTCGACCAATAACTTGGCCACCTCGGCTACGCGCGGCTGCTCAACATCGCGCACTGACAGGCAGACATTACCCGCGCGTGGTAGCTTGACGCTGGCGGCATATTGCGACTTCAGGAAGGCCTCGCCAAAGCAACCCGAGATGCCCATGACCTCACCCGTCGAACGCATCTCCGGGCCCAACAAGGGGTCAACGCCCGGAAACTTACGGAACGGGAAGACTGCCTCCTTAACCGAGAAATAGGGCGGGATGATCTCGCGCGTCACGCCTTGTGAGGCCAAACTCTGTCCGGTCATGCACCGCGCGGCCACCTTGGCCAACGGCCGGCCGGTGGCCTTGGACACAAACGGTACAGTACGCGAAGCACGCGGATTGACCTCCAGCACAAAAACCTTGGCCTGATCGCCCTCACCCTGAATGGCAAACTGCACATTCATCAAACCGATAACATTAAGCGCCTTCGCCATCGCCACAGTCTGGCGGCGAATTTCATCTTGCAAGGTATCGGGCAGCGAATACGGCGGCAGCGAACACGCCGAATCGCCCGAATGGATGCCGGCCTGTTCGATGTGTTCCATGATGCCACCCATGACCACATCCTGGCCATCGCACAAGGCATCGACATCGACCTCGATGGCATCGTCAAGGAATCGATCGAGCAGCACGGGCGAATCATTCGACACCTTCACTGCCTCGCGCATATAGCGTTGCAGATCCGCCTCCTCACGCACGATCTCCATGGCGCGACCGCCCAAGACATAGGACGGACGCACCACCAATGGATACCCAATCTCTTCTGCCAGACGCAGGGCATCCGCCTCGGTGCGCGCCGTGCGATTGGGCGGCTGACGCAGGCCCAGCGCATTGATCAGCTTCTGGAAGCGCTCACGATCCTCAGCGGCGTCGATCATGTCCGGCGAGGTACCAATGATCGGCACGCCGTTTTCTTCCAAGTCGCGTGCCAGCTTCAGCGGCGACTGGCCGGCATACTGACGATGACGCCCTTGGGTTTATC
>SXRG01000034.1 GCA_005793645.1 Burkholderiales bacterium | reverse complement strand
TTACCCGGGCAGGATGCCTGCGGTGCTGGATTGGGCTTGTCCATTGTGGCACGCATCGCTGAGCTGCACGGCGCTCGCCTGCTGATCGATGATTGGTCTCAAGGCGATGATCGGCCCCAGGGCGGTCTTGCGGTACGGGTCGTTTTGTTCCGCAATGGAACACACTTTTGAGGTTTATCTATGCGTATTATTCTTCTCGGCGGCCCCGGCGCGGGCAAAACGGCGGATCAACTGGTCAGTTCGCCCGCAGAAAAAATGGCCGCCGATCTGAACGCGCAAATTATCACGCATACCCAGGTTACTACGCTGGATGTGGTTGGGAGAAATGTGCGCTGGGCCGGTGATAAAACCAACGGCGGCGAAACCGGCTACAGCAAACTGATTCTGGCACTGGGTGCCGACCCGATTCCGCATGGCTTGTCGGGCGCAGGCGCGGAACAGGTTTACGCTGTAAACGACTTGCAGGACTACCGCGTTTTCCGCACGGCACTCAAATCGGGTCACCGCGTCGCTATATTGGGCGGAGGGCTGATCGGTTCTGAGCTTGCCAACGATCTCGCCGAGGCGGGATACCCGGTAGAAGTCGTGCATCTTGGCCCCTGGCCGCTGGAACGGTTAATCCCCGAACAAGTCGCTCAGTCGCTTGCCCATGCGCTGCGTGACAAAGGTGTGCGCTGGCATTTCGGTCGTACCGCAAAAAGTATTGCGCAAAAAAATGGCGCTGTTGAAATTACGCTGGATGATGGCAGCATCGTCGAAGCCGACCTCGTGTTGTCCGCGATTGGTTTGCGTTCGCGCACCCAGCTTGCAGCCAGCGCCGGTTTGACGGTCAATCGCGGCATTGTGGTGGATGGTGCCTTGCAAACCAGCGTCAAAGGGGTGTACGCGCTGGGCGATTGCGCCGAGGTTAACGGCCAGGTGTTGCCCTTCGTGCTGCCGTTGATGCAACAGGCGCGCGCGCTGGCTGCAACCTTGGCTGGGGAAAAAACCGAAGTGCGTTATCCGGTGATGCCGGTGGTGATAAAAACGCCGGCGTTGCCGTTGGCCGTACTCCCGCCCGCAACAAACAATGGCGGCTGGCAGGGACTGCAAGGATGAAGGCATTTGCGCCTTGTACCTGAATGAGAACCGCATCATCCAGGGCTTTGCATTAACGGGAAAACTGGCGGCGCAGCGCAGCCAGTTTGCGGCCATGGTAGGGAAGCTGGCCGCTTAAACAGGAGGAGCTTCGTTCCTGAATCCGTGCCATCCCCCGCCGATACCCACCCCCGGGCTTCCGCCCATGATCGGCGGCATGGTGACCTCGAGCGTGCTGACGCTGGTGGTCATTCCGGCCATCTATGCGGCGGTGCAGCAGCGGCGGTTGAAGGGCTGACTGCGCCAGACACCGGTGCACCGGCGGACAAGGCGCAGGCGTTTGTGTATTGCCATTGTCAGCAGAGGAATACCCATTTTAATGGAATGGGTTATGGGATATACTTTCCGCAGCCGGTCAATCAGGACTTGGCATGTATAGGAGGAGAAAAAAATGAAACACATGAAAAGAATGGTATTCGCGGGCCTGTTGGTGATGGCATCGCTGTCGTTTGCCGGGCAGGAGGAGGTGACCTATCGTAAGGACATTGCGCCGCTCTGGGGGCAGAAATGCAAGCGTTGCCACGGTGCCGATGCGCCTGGCCTGGCGGAATTTAATGCTAATGTAGATAAATATAAGTTGTTGAACCGGGGGCCTCGCATGGACAGCTATCCGCATCTGGTCCAGTTTGTGGGTTGGCCGGATACGGGCGCGATCATGCGTCGCCTGGATGATGGCAAGAACACCAAGAGCGGCAAACCGGGCAACATGTACTCCCAATTAGGTGACAGTGAGGAAGAACGCCAGAAAAATTTGGAACTGTTCAAGGCCTGGATTGGTGAGGGTGGCTGGGTGCTGAAGAAATTCAATGATTTGACCCGTGAAGATCTGGGCAAAATGCGGGTGCCCGAATAGGATCCGTCGGGCTAGAACTGCCTGATTTGGCTAGTGAAGAGTTTTGGGGCCGTAAAGGGTGCTCTTGATGGGCACCCTTTATGATTTGCCGACTTGATTTGTCGATTTGTGGGCACAATACCAGCAGGCCAGATGGCGGCGGCTTTTGCAGGGAATAACCTCGGTTTATGTTCGAATTCAAAAAATTGACTGTCATTGCGGGGACGGTATGAATACTCTAGAGGCCGGTAAAAGATCAGTTTGTCCTGTCTTGACCTGTCGTTGAACAGGTTGTTTTGTTCCGCAATGGAACGTACTTTCGAGGTTTATCTATGCGTATTATTCTTCTCGGCGGCCCCGGCGCGGGCAAAGGCACCCAAGCGAACTACATCAAGGAAAAGTACGGTATTCCGCAGATTTCAACCGGCGACATGTTGCGCGCCCATGTGAAAGCGGGCACTGAGCTGGGTGTGGCGGCGAAGAAGATCATGGATGCGGGCGGTTTGGTGTCCGACGACATCATCATTGGCATGGTGAAAGATCGTTTGACTCAGGACGATTGCAAGGCCGGTTATCTGTTTGACGGCTTCCCGCGCACCATTCCGCAAGCCGAGGCCCTGAAGGCCGCCGGCGTGCCGATTGATGCCGTGGTCGAAATCGATGTGCCGGATTCGGAGATCGTCAAGCGTATGTCTGGCCGCCGTGTGCATGTGGCCTCGGGCCGCACCTACCATGTGGTGTTCAACCCGCCCAAGGTTGCCATGAAGGACGATGTCACCGGCGAGGATCTGATTCAGCGTGACGATGACAAGGAAGAGACCGTCATGAAGCGCCTCGACATCTACCATGCCCAGACCGAGCCCTTGGTCAAGTTCTATGGCGACTGGGGTAACACCGGTGCGGCCGATGCGCCCAAGTACATCCGGGTGTCCGGCGTGGGCGCTGTGGACGGCATCACCAGCGCCGTATTCTCTGGCCTGGATGCGCTGAAGAAATAAGGGCATGACCCCTATTCCGGAATTTACCGAGGCCGAGATGGCCTTGATGCGCGAGGCGCTCCGTGAGCGTTTCGCGCATACGGTCGAGGTGAATGAGGTTGAGACCGAGATCCGCATCAATCCGGCGGATCGCGATTTGACGATCTGCCCGGCCTTGTATTGGGAAGAGGATGGTTGCCGCTTTGTGTTGTCGAAGACCGGCGTGACCCAGTTTCGATCCATGTTTTTCTGGTCGGTGCGGGATCGTTTTTCCACCGGTCAGGAGGAATATGACAATCTCGGCGATTGTGTCGTGACGCTGCTCAAGATGCAGGAAGAGGCCGATGCCGCGCGTAAGGCCATGCCGGATGATTTTGACCCACGCGGGGTGGAAGTCGTGTAATTAAGTATTAACAGGGGACGGTTAGCATGGTGCCC
>SXRG01000033.1 GCA_005793645.1 Burkholderiales bacterium | reverse complement strand
TCCCGAACAGGACCGTGAAACATACCTGCGCCAATGATAGTGAGCTTCGCGCTCGTGAAAGTAGGTCATCGCCAGACTCCCATAAACACAAAAAACCCAGCCCAAAGCTGGGTTTTTTGTTGTGTACCGCATTTATGTGCAACAGAAAGGCTACATGCCGCACGGGAGATGTTGAAATTCCGACACGCTTTCATACATAGTGCTTTGCTTCCTTGCGTTTCCCCGGGATTTTCTTGAGAACGATAACACCCTTAACAGGATCCAGATTTTCAATCGGGATGTTTGGATAGAGTGGATTGACGGGCTTTAGCATCCAACCTTCCGGATGTTTGATGAGTTGGCGGAAGATGAGTTCATCATTTGTGTCGGCAATGACGAAGGAGCCATCATGAGCCACCCCGGTGGGTTCGATGACGATAATTTCACCGTGCATGAATTCGGGCTGCATGGAGTCCCCCAGTACCATGAGGGCAAAGGGCTCTGATTCGGCGCAATGGCCGAGATTTACGGGGGCATCAGTACTGGTGGGCGATTGCGTTTCGGAAGTGCGTACCGGGATGGGAAAGGGTTTTCGGGCGGGGTTATGTTCGTTCATTATTGACCTTGCATAAAAAACGCGTTGATTTCACTGAGGTTGACCTGTTGCCAGGTGGGACGGCCGTGGTTGCATTGGTCGGCGCGCTCGGTGCGTTCCATATCGCGTAACAGGGCATTCATCTCCATCAGGCTTAGGATCCGGTTGGCACGAACAGCGGCGTGACAGGCCATGGTGGCCAAAAGTTCGTTTCGGCGCGTCTCTATCAGACTACTGTGCCCGGCCTGAGAAAGCTCCTGCAGGAGGGCGTGCACCAAGGACTCCGCATCGGCGTGAGACAGTTCACTAGGTAGGCCGTGTACGGTCAGGTGGGTCGGAGAGACCGCCGCTATGTCGACCCCCATCTTGTTGAGTTCGCCTTGATGCTCCGCAGCGGTGGCCATTTCGGTCTGCGTGGCGGAAAAGACCACGGGGATCAGGAGGGGTTGGGCGACGGAGGAGGTTTTGGAGTGTTTGAGCCGTTCGTACAGGATGCGCTCATGGGCCGCATGCATGTCCGCGATCACTAGGCCGTGTTGATTCTCCGCCAGTATGTAGCGCCCTGCGAGTTGACACAAGGCGAAACCCAGGGGGGGGATCGTGTCCGGTTCGTTGGGAGGCATGGTCACTGAGGCGGGTGCAGGCCAATAGGCAGGCACTGTTCTTTCCCGGAAGAAAAAACCTTCCTGTCCCGCAGGTGTGGGTGGGGCCCATGCGCTGGGCGTACGGCCTGGTTTGTCTAAAGGGTTGGATTGAAAGTGTGCTGATGGCAGTGACGGATCGATCGGGGTTTGGGTTGCCAGGATGCGTTCCAGGGTATGGAATACGAAACTGTGAATGCCTTGTGATTGGCGGAAGCGTACCTCCGTCTTGGCCGGATGGACATTGACATCAACCCTCTCTGGCGGGAGATCAAGGAAGAGAACAAAGGCCGGATGCCGCTGGTGATGCAGGATGTCGCGGTAGGCTTCGCGCACGGCATGCGTGAGCAGGCGATCGCGCACAAAGCGGCCATTGACGAACAAGTACTGGGCATCGCGTCCGACCCGATTGTAGGCGGGGAGTGCCACCAGTCCGGATAGGCGTAGATGATCGGCTGTGTGATTCACGGCGCGCGCGGCGGCGCTGAATTCGGCACCCATCAGGTGGTGAATGCGGGTTTCACGCGCTTCGGGATCATAGCGCCACAGGACGCGGGATCCTTTCCGGAACTCAAAGCCGATCTCTGGATGTGACAGGGCGCAACGACGCAGGGCCTCTTCGCAGTGGGCCTGTTCGGTAGCGGTGCTCTTGAGAAACTTGCGCCGGGCGGGGGTGTTGAAGAAGAGGTCCCGCATCTCGATCGTGGTTCCGGTCTGCAGACTGGCGGGCTCCGGTGCGGCGACCTCTCCATCCTGTGCGCGTATCTGCCAAGCGTGTGGTGCGGTGGCTACGCGGGTGGTCAGGGTCAGACGCGAGACGGCTGCGATACTGGCCAGGGCCTCGCCACGAAATCCAAGGCTGGCGACCGATTCCAGTTCGGTTAGGCTGCAGATCTTGCTGGTGGCGTGGCGGGCCAGTGCGAGGGGGAGTTCGTCGGCGGGAATACCGATCCCATCATCCGTGATGCGGATCAGTTGTACGCCGCCTTCTTCGATTTCGACGCGAATGCGGTGTGCCCCTGCATCGATGCAGTTTTCGGTAAGTTCCTTAAGTGCGGCGGCGGGCCGTTCAATGACCTCTCCAGCAGCGATCTGCGAAATCAGCAGATCAGGGAGTAGCGCGATGGTCATGCGCGTAGGTTGCGGAGATGGTCGTGATAGCGTGCCCGATAGAGCAGGCGGCGGTGCTCGGGGCTGTCAGTGAAGCCGGAACGCGTATGTAGGGTGTTGTTGCAGATGAGACCCAGACCGGGCTCCAGCCTCAGTGTGTAACACCCCATCGGATGGCTGGCGAGCAGGGCTTCGATGGCTCTCACAGCTGAGCGGGTGGCATCGTCATCCTTCCATGCAATGCTTTGGGTGCGTGCGGTGTAGCGTAGATGTAGCTGACCCTCTTCGACCGCGAAGGCCGGGCCCGACTCGGCGGCGCGGGCGACACCGTGTGCGTCTTCGCGCGCAGGGATGGTCATGGCATCATCCTTCATCAGGGCACGGATGTGATCGGGGTTGGCATCGCGCAGGGCAATGTAGGCCAGTTCGTGGTCGTACAGGTCGTTGACCCCGCCCGTGTCGGCAGCACGCACGCAATGCAGGGTCATGGCCCAGATGCGGCGGTCGCGCGGGTTGTAATAGCCGTCGGTATGCCAGCGGATGGGACGGTGGGTGTAGGGAATGAACTCTCCCTTCGTTTGCCCGTCTTCGTCTTGCGGGGTGAGGCTAGTAATACCGTCTTCGTCGGAAAGCCAGTTCGCGTCCAGATGGGTGAGGCCAAATTGGGCGGCAAGTTTGCGGATAGGCTCCTTATCTTCGGACTCACCCATTGAGGTGGCGTAGATAGCCATCTGTGCTTTGGCGATACGCTGCCAGAGTGCGGCGTATTCCTGGTCACTTAGGTGGGCAGGATCCTTCACCTCAACGATTAGATCGCTGCCCTGTTGGGGATAGTTTGCCAGTTTTTGCGCCCGCCAAGATTGGTAGCCAACTTCGTTGTCGAGATGAAAGGGAGATGCGGGGGAGATCATGGGGTGTGAGATTACGCTGAGGGTGCAAAAAATCCGTCAATCTGTTTTTTGACGGTGGCCATGATTTGCGGGATTTCGATGTCCATCAACTGGTCTTGGATCCAGTTTTGATCTTGCGCTTCCATCACTTCGCGGATCATCAGGCTGAGGTAGCGCAGGGCTTGGTAACCAGCCTTGTTCACCGGGAACTCAAAAGTGGCGTAATCGGTATTACGGCGGTTCATCAGATCGATGAAACCGGTCTTGTGGTCGTAATTGGGGTCTTTTACGCCACCACTGAAATCGATGATATTGTCTTCCATGGTTTCGGCCAGGCGCTGCCCGACGGCACTGACGAGGGCGTGCCGGCGGGTTTCGTCCACGCGGCCATAGACGAGACGATCTACATAGTGGCTGAGGAAGCAGCACAGCTCGGCGATGATTCGGAAGCCCCGCTGCGGCGTGATGATGTCGTATTCGGCTTGCGACAGGCTGTCCACGGTGCCGTCGGCCAGGCGCCATATAAGCATGGCGATAGCGCTCGCAGTTTCTTCAGGAGCCCGATCATCCTCGCTATCTTTGAACCATTGCGTCTTGACGCGAAGGGGTTTTGCCATGATTAGGCATCTCCGGTGGCGATGGGATGTTTGGGGTCGCGGATCCATTCGCTCCATGAGCCTGGGTAGAGGCGCGAACCGGATAGTCCGGCAATTTCCATGGCGAGCAGGTTGTGGCAGGCAGTGACGCCGGAGCCGCATACATGAATGACTTCATGCGGTGAACGGCCCTTGAGCAGCGCCTGATAGTTTTCGCGCAGGGCTTCGGGCGGCAGGTAGGTGCCGTCGATGTCGAGGTTTTCTTCGAATACCCAGTTGATCGCGCCGGGGATGTGGCCAGCCACGGGGTCGATGGGGTCAATCTCGCCGGTAAATCGCATCTCGTTGCGGGCGTCGATCAGCAGGTGCGATTTTTCTGCAACGATCTTTTCCATCTCGCTGGCCGAGACCCAGGCGCTGCGCTCCGTCAGGCACGGGCAGGTGCCCTTGTGTGACACGACGGGGATGTCCTTGTTCAGCGGGCGTTTTTCGCGCGACCATGTTTGAAAGTTGCCGTCGAGCAGGGCGACGGCCGGGTGGCCAAGCCAGCGTAGCATCCACCATAGACGCACGGCCATAGAGCCGTAGCTGTCGTCGTATACCACGACCTGACGGTTGATGCCGATGTCCAAGGCCTGCAGCTTAGCGCTGAGCACTTGCGGGTCGGGCAGGGGATGACGACCGGTTTGCGGAGTAATCGGGCTAGACAGATCTTCATCTAGGTGCAGGTAATGTGCACCGGGGATGTGGCCTTCAGCGTAGGCGCGACGACCGTATTCGGTGTCGGCCAGGCTGAAACGGCAATCGACAACGATCCAGTGCGGATCGTTCAGATGGGCGGCTAGTTCAGTGGTGGAGACGAGGGTGGTGGAATGCATCAGGATCAAGACTCAGGATTCATGCAGCAGGGGATGTTTGTTGTGGTTTCATCCCCTGCAACCTGAACCCTGGTTAGTAACCGCCCTTGCCGTAGGGCTTGGGCAGGCCGGCGACCTTGGAGGCCTGGCGGTTGGGCTGGTTGGGGAATAGCTCGTAGAGCACCTTCTTCCAGTCTTGGCTGTCATCTTCCTCGTCCAGCATGGCGAGCATGTTGCGGAAGTTGGGGGTGTGGCCGTCTTCCTGATAGCGCTCACGCATGAAACGGACGACTTGCCAATGCAGGTCGTTGAGCTTGATGCCCTCGGCCTCGGCGATCACCGGCACGATATCGTCACTGAAGTTGGCTTCAAGCAGAAAACGCTCATCGTCGGTCTCCAGTTCTTCGCCGTTAACGATATAAGGGGCTGCATTTGCCATGGGGTTTCTCCTATAAAAAGTGGGCAAAAAAGGATGGCCGCGTGCGGCGGCAACTTAACAGATTTCTAAAAACATCAATCCAAGACGACTTCCTTGATGGATTTATGGGGGATAAACACGCCACAACCCTGTTTTCGCATTGTGCCGAGGCCCCGTTCCTGGAGCAAGAGGGACTGTTCTGGCGAGAGACCATGAATCATCAGGCCAAAGCCGGAGGCATCACCGTTTGTAGCCGAGATTGTACGCCGCTTGTTACAGATTAGCCCAACGCGCTGCATGCTCAATAAGGCCAATTGTTGGCGAGCTTCTTCCATGAAGCCAAGTTCTTCGTCCCCATTGAGTACGACCAGGGGGGAATGCAATTCGGCAAATGGCAGCAAGGGGCGCAGCTTGGCGGAACCGATTTTCAGGGGGCCGGTGCGGGTTTCAATGTGACAGCCGCAGAGTTGCATGATCCGTTCGACATGCGTGGACGGGATGCGTAGAAAAAGTTTGGTGCGGCGGTTAAGTATTAAGGTGTCATCTACGCCGCTTGGGGCCCCGGCAATGGGGTGCACGGCTAATTCTGCCAGGGTGCAGAGTTCTGGCAGGCAGGTGAGCAAAGCGTCATAAAGCAATTGGCCATGGTCTGCAGGGATGCTGTGACCCTCAAGGTCGAATTGCAGGTCCGTAAAAGGGCTGGTCAGGTTCGAATGACGGATGGCTTCCCACTCGGGGTTGTACATGCGCATTAGTGATTGCCCTCTTCGGACGCAGGTGCGCCGTACACAGCGGCCATGGGCCCGGCCCAATCCAGCATTTTTTGCGCCCAGTGGCGGGCGGTGAGCGGATCCATGTCAAATATGGTAAAACGCGAGCCTCGTTCACGGAGGCGGATGCGAAGCATGGGCATTCCGCCGTCCACCTGTTCAACCTGCTGTAACTCGATTTCCTGATTGCCAAAGGGGTTGCGGAAATTGTCCAAGACAGTGATCTGATCCATGGTGCGGAAGGTTAGATGAGGACCCGTATTATCTGATGAATTTTGTCGGGTATCCAATTCCCCAGCCAGGGGGATCTGGTTCCTACCCATTCGGGTGGGTATGAATACTCCTAAAGGGTAGTCTCCCCCCCCCTATTGAGCGATGGTGTGCAAGATTGACTTTCCCTAATATGCATGGACTCGTCTCGTGTGACCTGCAAGTCGACGGCGGACTGTCCAATAATGGAATAGTCGCAGGTGTCACCCTAACGCATACTTCGCAAGGAGAAACAAATGGCAAAGAAATTGCATGATACCCCTAATCTCGACCAGCTAGAGGCGGGTCCGTGGCCGTCTTTTGTGACGGGCCTCAAGCGCTTGGCCAAAGACAATGACATGGCGGTTGACCTGATGGGGCAACTCGAAGCCTCATACCAGACGAAAATGGGTTACTGGAAGGGTGGTACTGTCGGTGTTGTTGGCTATGGTGGTGGTGTAATCCCGCGCTTCACTGAGTTGAAAAACGAGGATGGCACCCCGATGTTCCCGGACGCGGCCGAGTTCCACACGCTGCGCATCATTCCGTCGGCTGGCATGCATTACAGTTCCCAATTGCTGCGCGACTTCTGCGATGCTTGGGTTGAGACGGGCGGTTCTGGCCTGATTGCCCTGCATGGCCAGTCTGGCGACATCATGCTACAAGGCATCAAGACCGCCGATGTGCAGCGCTCCTTCGATAAGTTTAATGAGATGGGTTTTGATCTTGGCGGTGCCGGCCCGGCGCTGCGTACCTCCATGTCTTGCGTCGGCGCGGCGCGTTGCGAGATGTCTTGTTACGATGAGGCTCGCGCCATGCGTACGGTCATCAACAATAACATTGACGACATGCACCGTCCGTCCTTGCCCTACAAGTTCAAGTTCAAGTTCTCTGGATGCCCGAACGACTGCACCAATTCCGTTCAGCGTTCTGACATGGCGACCATTGGTACTTGGCGTGACAATATTCGCAGTGATGAAAAGCTGTCCCGTGAGTGGTATGCCAACCACAGCATGGAAGATGCCATTAACATGGTGGTCAGCATGTGCCCGACCCGTGCCATTCAGTTGAAGAAGACGGCTGCGGTGGCTACTGGGGCCAAGATCACCAAGGTGGTCCTGTCTGATGAGCAGTGCCTGGAAATCGACAACAGCAATTGTGTGCGTTGCATGCACTGTGTCAATGTGATGCCGGGCGCACTGTTGCCGGGCAAGGACAAGGGCGTGACCGTCCTGGTCGGCGGCAAGAGCGTGCTGAAGATTGGTGCATCCATGGGTACCGTGGTGGTTCCGTTCATGAAGATGGAGTCTGACGAAGATTTTGAGCGTCTGAATGAGTTGTCCCGCACCATCATGGACTTCTTTGCCGAAAATGCGTTGGAGCATGAGCGTACCGGCGAGATGATTGAGCGGATTGGTTTGGTTAACTTCCTCGAAGGTATTGGCCTGGATGTGGATCCGAGCATGATTAAGGAACCGCGTGCCAACCCGTATTTCCGCGGCGATGGCTGGGACGAGGAAGCGGAAAAATGGTTTGAGCGTAAGGCCGCTGCAGCAGCCTGATAGACGCTTTCTTACCAAGACTCTTATACAGATTAATTACGGAGAAACAAAATGGCAGAACGCACTCATGCAACTGTCGAGTCCGGTGTACCGGATCCGATGCCCTACATGCACCCGGTGATGAAGGATAATTATGGTAAGTGGGTATTCCACAGCCATCCTAAGCCGGGCGTGCTTTATCACCGTGCCGAAAGCGGAGCTGAGATTTGGACCGTCAAGGCAGGTACCGCGCGCCAAATGGATCACTACACCATCCGAAAATTGGCCGATATCGCGGATCAGTTTGCGGACGGTTTCGTCCGTTTCACGGCACGCTCTAACATTGAGTACATGGTAGCGGACGGCGCCAAGGTTGAGCCGCTGATCAAGGCGCTGAACGCCGAGGGTTTCCCGATTGGGGGTACCGCCAACTCAGTGTCCATGATTGCACATACCCAAGGCTGGCTACACTGTGACATTCCGGGTACCGACGCTTCGGGTGCCGTGAAGGCTCTGATGGACGAGTTGCATGATGAGTTCGTCAAGTGCGAGATGCCTAACCGCGTCAAGTTGTCCACCTCCTGCTGCGAGATCAACTGTGGCGGCCAGGCCGACATCGCCATTGTGATTCAGCATACCAAGCCGCCAAAGATCAACCACGATCTGGTCGCCAATGTGTGCGAGCGACCGACCGTTGTGGCTCGCTGCCCGGTGGCCGCGATTCGTCCGGCCCTGATCAATGGTAAGCCGACACTGGAAGTGGATGAGAAGAAGTGCATTTGTTGTGGCGCTTGCTTCCCCCCCTGCCCGCCGATGCAAATTAACCATCCGGAGCATTCCAAGTTTGCGATTTGGGTGGGTGGCAAGAACTCCAATGCCCGTTCCAAGCCGGCCTTCCATAAGCTTGTGGCTTCTGGTATTCCGAACAACCCGCCGCGGTGGCCGGAAGTCTCGAGTGTGGTCAAGCGCATCCTGGCCGAGTACAAGGCCGATGGTCGTCCGTGGGAGCGTATTAACGAATGGATCGATCGTATTGGTTGGCCCGCATTCTTTGAGAAGACTGGCCTGCCCTTTACCAAGTACCACATTGATAACTGGCGCGGTGGCCGTAGCACCCTGAACGCCTCGACCCACATCCGCTTCTAACCGGTTGGGCCTCCATTGGGAGGCCCGTTCCGAGAAGATTACAGAGTTAGGTACCCTAATGAAATTTGGAATTTTGGTAAACGAAGGCCCGTACACCCACCAGTCGTCGGATTCTGCCTTCAAATTCGCGCAGGCGGCTATTGCCAAAGGCCACGAAGTTACTCGCGTGTTTTTCTATCACGATGGTGTCAACAATGCGACTCGACTGACCGTCCCGCCGGTGGATGACCGTCATGTGGTCAATCGCTGGGCTGAGTTGGGCGAGAAGCATGGTGTCGATCTGGTGGTTTGTATTGCTGCGGCCCAGCGCCGTGGCTTGCTGGACGACAACGAGGCGAAGCGTCAAGGCAAGGATGCCAACAATATTCATCCGGCCTTCCGCATTTCGGGTCTGGGTCAGCTCGTTGAAGCCGGTATCCAGAACGATCGTCTGGTGACCTTTGGTGATTGATCGGGAATAGATAAGGACGAAGCGATGAGCGACGATATGGATATGGAAGACGGCGGCACGATCAAGAAGTTCATGTTCGTGAACCGCAAGGCCCCTTACGGCACGATTTATGCGCTGGAGGCGCTCGAAGTGGTGCTGATCTCAGCGGCCTTTGAGCAGGATGTCAGCATGGCCTTTGTGGACGATGGCGTCTATCAACTGATGAAGGGTATCAATTCAGAAGGTACCGAGTTGAAGAACTTTTCGAAGACCTACCGTGCCCTCGATGGCTATGACATCGAGAAGTTGTATGTGGAGCAGGAGTCCCTGGAGGCCCGTGGCCTGACCGAGGACGATCTGCTGGTTGATGTAACTGTGATGTCTGCCGCTGAGCTGGCCGCCACGATGGCGGAACAGGATGTGGTCATCAGTCACTAAGCCGATAGCCAAGGGAAGACACTATGCTGCACATCATTAATAAATCGCCATCTGAGCGCAATTCTGTTGAAGCGGCTCTGCGTCTGGCGACCAAGGGTTCTGTCGTGTTGCTGATCGAAGATGCGGTCTATGCCGCTACTCGGGGTAATACGGCAGCTGCAAAGATCCAGACGGCCATGGCCGATCTGAAGATCTATGCGTTGAAGCCGGATCTAGAAACGCGCGGCATGGCCGACCGCGTCATGGACGGCGTTTCTCTGGTGGATTATGCTGGATTCGTCGATTTGGTCGCCGAACAGCCTAACTGCCAATCGTGGCTTTGATTCGTACATTTTTTAAGGGGTAAAGATATGCCTATGGTATCGATTGCGGGTAAAGAGGTTGAGCTCGACGAAGAAGGTTTTTTGACCAATCTGGCCGACTGGAATAAGGATGTGGCTGATTATTTGGCCGCTGAAGAGAAGGTTGAGATGACCGATTCCCACTGGGAAGTCATCGATTTCTTGCGTGAATACTACGACGAGTATCAGATCGCTCCGGCTGTTCGCGTGTTGACCAAGGCCATTGGCAAGAAGCTCGGCCCGGACAAGGGTAACAACAAGTACCTGTACGAGTTGTTCCCGTATGGCCCGGCCAAGCAGGCTTGTAAGATTGGTGGCTTGCCGAAGCCGACCGGCTGTATCTAAG
>SXRG01000032.1 GCA_005793645.1 Burkholderiales bacterium | reverse complement strand
ATGCCTCCGGCCCGAAGCATTTGGTTATGAAAATCACCCGTGCCAAGTTTGAATCGCTGGTGGACGAGCTGGTCGTCCGTACGATTGAGCCGTGCAAACTGGCGATCAAGGACGCGGGTGTCAAGGTCAGCGACATCAATGATGTGATCTTGGTCGGTGGCCAGACCCGCATGCCCAAGGTTCAGGAAATGGTCAAGGAATTCTTTGGCAAGGAACCGCGTAAGGATGTGAATCCGGACGAGGCCGTGGCCGTCGGTGCGGCGATTCAGGGTGGCGTGCTACAAGGTGATGTGAAAGATGTGTTGCTGTTGGATGTCACCCCGTTGTCGCTGGGTATCGAGACACTGGGGGGGGTGATGACCAAACTGGTGATCAAGAACACCACCATCCCGACCCGGGCATCGCAGACCTTTTCGACGGCTGACGATAACCAGAACGCGGTCACCATTCATGTGCTGCAGGGTGAGCGTGAGATGGCTTCGGGCAACAAGAGTTTGGGTCAATTCAACCTTTCCGATATTCCGCCGGCACCGCGTGGTATGCCCCAGATCGAGGTGTCTTTCGATATCGATGCCAACGGCATCCTGCATGTCTCGGCCAAGGACAAGGGCACCGGCAAGGAGTCTAAGATCACCATCAAGGCCAACTCAGGTCTGTCGGATGAGGAGATTAAGAAGATGGTTCAGGACGCCGAACTAAACGCGGCTGAAGACCACAAGGCCTTCGAGTTGGCGACGGCGCGCAATCAGTGCGATAGCCTGATCCACAGTGCCAGAAAGGCCCTCAAAGAGGGTGGCGACAAGGTTACGGCCGATGAGAAGGCAGCGATCGAGGCCGCTATTGAGGGCGCTGAAAAGGCCATGAAGGACGGCGACAAGGACGAGATTGAGGCCAAGACCCAGGCCCTGTCCGAGGCCAGTCACAAGTTGGCTGAAAAGATGTATGCCGAGCAATCCGCCGCCGGTGCAGAAGGGGGTTGCGGGACGTGTGGCGCAGACGAGCCTTGCGGCAGTGACAAGAAGGCCGATGATGTTGTGGATGCCGAGTTTGAAGAAGTGAAGGATAAGAAGTAAGGCTGTAGAGCGCCGGGAGCGGAGAGTCGAGAGCGTGCCAGTCCGCGCCTCGACTCTTTCCATTCACGGCAGGATACGCCGTTCACCCCCGCCCTTTGGATCTTAACTCTCTACCCTCGTTCACATATGAGCAAACGCGACTACTACGAAGTTCTCGGCCTCCATAAGGGGGCATCGGAAGACGAGATCAAGAAGGCCTTTAAAAAGCTTGCCATGAAGCATCACCCGGACCGCAATCAGGGCGACAAGGCGGCTGAGGAGAAATTCAAGGAGGTCAAAGAGGCCTACGATATCCTTTCCGATGCCGGCAAGCGGGGGGCTTACGACCAGTACGGGCACGCAGGGATAAACCCCAATATGGGAGGGGGCCCTGGTGGGGCCGGATTCGGCAACTTTGGCGATGCCTTCTCGGACATCTTTGGCGATCTTTTCGGGGCCTCGGGTGGTCGGCAAGGCGGCCAGGGCGTGTATCGCGGTGCCGATCTGCGTTACAACTTGGAGTTATCGCTGGAAGAGGCCGCACGCGGGACCGAAACCAAGATCCGCATCCCTGTTATGACCGAGTGTGGGACCTGCAAGGGATCGGGTGCCAAGGCGGGTTCAAAACCGACTACCTGTTCGACTTGTCAGGGCCATGGTCAGGTGCGTATGCAGCAGGGCTTTTTCTCTGTTCAGCAGGCCTGTCCGCGCTGTCACGGTACCGGCAAGATCATCACCGACCCCTGCCAGGCGTGTCATGGCGAGGGTCGGATCAAGCAACACAAGACGCTTTCGGTACGCATTCCGGCTGGGGTGGACGAGGGGGATCGTATTCGTCTCTCGGGTGAGGGTGAGGCCGGGGTCCACGGTGGCCCATCGGGTGACCTGTTCGTTCAGGTCCATCTCAAGTCGCACGCTGTCTTTACCCGTGAGGGTGGGCACCTGCATTGCGAGATGCCGATCTCTTTTAGCACGGCGGCCTTGGGCGGTGACATCACCATCCCGACTCTGGATGGTCAGGCCGTCCTGAAGATCCCGGCTGAGACCCAGACTGGCAAGGTCTTTCGCCTGCGTGGCAAGGGGATCAAGGGCGTGCGCGATAGTCATCCGGGTGATTTGTATTGTCATGTTGTGCTGGAAACACCCGTCAATCTCACCGAGAGACAAAAGGAATTGTTGCGGGAATTTGATACCATCTGCCGCGGTGCGGCAGAAAAGCACAACCCGCGGGCTCAGGGCTTTATGGACAAGGTCAAGGCCTTCTTCGGCTGATTTTGGCCGATATCCGTTGGTGACCCATCTGCCGTGTGTTCGGTTCAGAGCGAGGGTAAAGCGATGATTGAAGTCAAGGTTCCGGAGCTATCCGAGTCGGTAAATAGCGGTACCCTGCTCACTTGGCGCAAGGCGGTCGGGGATGCCGTGGTTCGCGACGAAATCCTCGTCGATCTGGAGACGGACAAGGTCGTATTAGAGATTAGCACCCCTGCCGCCGGTGTTTTGAGCGAGATCCTGGCTTCCGAAGGCAGCGAGGTGCAGGTCGGTCAGGTGATCGCCCGTCTGGGTGATGTTGGCGAGGGGGTGCAAAAATCACCCGTTACACAACTGTCCCCGCCGCCTATTCCACAGCCCGCCGTCGAGAATAAGACGGTACCGGAACGCTCGACATTGGCGAATGCAAATCCCAAGGCAACGAAGCCTACTACACCGCCCCAGGGGCAAGGCCCGGGAGCTGGGTTCCTGCGCCCTTCCCAGCGTCGTCAGATGGAAACTGCCGCCCCATCCCAGGTGAGTCCGGTGGCGATGAATCCCTCCGTCATGCCTGCAACGGCGGTTCCGGTCTGCGGTCCGGCCCGTAACGAGCGTCGGGTACCGATGACGCGTTTACGCCTGCGTATTGCCGAACGGCTGAAAGAGGCGCAGAACACGGCCGCGATGCTGACGACCTTCAACGAGGTCAACATGCAGCCGGTGCAACAGTTACGGCAGCGTTACAAGGACAGCTTCCAGCAGGGGCATGGTGTCAAGTTAGGTCTGATGTCCTTCTTTGTGAAGGCTATCTGTCACGCACTGAAGCAATATCCGGTCATCAATGCACGCGTCGATGGCCGCGACATCCTCTATCACGATTACTGTGATATTGGCGTGGCGGTCAGTTCGGAGCGTGGCCTGGTGGTGCCGGTTTTGCGCGATGCCGAGATCTTGAGCCTGGCTGACATCGAGCGTCGCATCGGTGACTTTTCCCGCAGGGCAAACGCCCTGCAGTTGCAGATTGAGGAGCTGGAAGGTGGAACCTTTACCGTGACTAACGGGGGTGTTTTTGGTTCTCTGATGTCAACGCCGATTCTGAATCCGCCGCAATCGGCAGTGCTCGGCCTGCATAAGATCCAGGACCGCCCCGTGGCCGAGAATGGCCAGGTGGTGATCCGGCCCATGATGTATCTGGCCCTGTCCTACGATCACCGCATTATCGATGGTCGTGAAGCGGTGAGCTTTCTCGCGAGCGTCAAGGAAGGCATCGAGGACCCTGCTCGTTTGTTACTGGATCTGTAATGACTGAAAACGATATTGTCTCCATAACCCGGGATTGGCTGGAAAAGGCCGTCATTGGTCTTAATCTTTGTCCTTTTGCAAAATCGGTTTATGTGAAGGAACAGGTACGCTATGTGGTCAGCCAGGCGCGCCATACCGATGCCCTGCTGGAAGAACTGGATGCGGAGCTGGACCTTCTGGCTACGGCCGATCCCGAAAAGATCGACACCACTCTGCTGATTATTCCGCACTTGTTGCAGGACTTTCTCGACTTCAACGACCTGACGGCCCTCGCCGAGGAGGCCGTCGTTGAACACGAACTAGAAGGCGTGCTTCAGGTGGCGAGTTTCCATCCCCATTTTCAGTTTGCGGACACCGAGCCGGACGCCATCAGCAACTACACCAATCGCGCACCGTTCCCGACTTGGCACCTGATCCGCGAGGCGAGTCTGGCTCGGGCCGTTGCCGCCTATCCAAACCCTGAAGCGATCTACGAACGGAATATCGAAACGCTAGAACGGCTTGGGCACGAAGGCTGGGCCGCGTTGAAAATTCGCTCGCCGGAGTAGGTTAAACCTTCGGTCGACGCAAGGCTTGTAAGGCCTTGACAACGGCCAAGGCCGTTTCGTTATCCCCATGCACGCACACGCTGTCGCCATCTAGGCGGACCTGCCCACCCCCGACAACGGGCATTTCGCCGCTCTTCAACCAAGCCGTCAAGCGGGCGTGAATCTCTGCTGGGTGATGCAATACGGCCTTGGCGTTACCGCGTGGCACGAGTTGACCATGGGCGAGATAGCCACGATCGGCGAATAGTTCAGCCTTGACGCGCAAGCCACGATCGCGGGCGGCGGCGATGACGGTGCCACCCGCCAAGGCGTAGATCGCCAGTTTTGGGAAATAGGTGGCTACGACATCAAGGTAAGTGGTTCGCAGGGCCGCATCGTTTTCGGTGGCGTGGTACCAGGTACCGTGCAATTTGATGTGCTTGAGCCGGGTGTTTTGTTGTTTGGCAACGGCGGCCAAGGCGCTGGTTTGCTGTAGAAGGGCAGTCGCAAAGGGAGTGGGCAATATTGGTGCGGTATTT
>SXRG01000031.1 GCA_005793645.1 Burkholderiales bacterium | reverse complement strand
GCGACGACGGTCGCGAACCGTTCCCGATTGTGCCAGGCGATCTCGGTGGCTGGTAGGGGCGTCAGACGGACGATGGCGGAATCAACCTTGGGTGCGGGAGTGAAGGCACCAGGCGGTACGATGAACAATTTTTCGACCCGGAATTGCGCCTGCAACATAACCGAGAGGCGGCCGTAATCAGGCGTATCGGGGGTGGCGGCCATCCGCAAGACGACCTCTTTTTGCAGCATAAAATGCATGTCGCGGATCTGGGTGGCGAAGATGGCTAGGTGAAACAGGAGTGGTGAGGAGATGTTGTAGGGTAGGTTGCCAACGATACGCAGGTCCGGGCCCAGACCGCCGAAATTAAACTTCAGGGCATCGCCTTCATGCACGGTCAGTCGCTCAGGGGGGAATTCGGCGCGTAGCCGGGCCGCAAGGTCGCGATCGAGTTCCACCACGTGTAGATGCGGGAGCTTTTCCAGCAAGGGTCGGGTCAGCGCCGCGAGGCCAGGTCCAATCTCGATCAGGGTATCGGTGGGCTGGGGCCGGATGGCTGCGACGATGCGCTCGATGACATGGCGATCGTGCAGGAAATTTTGCCCGAAGCGTTTGCGTGCCTGGTGCGCGGGGAATGTGTGTGTCATTACGGAGTCTGTCGCGCTTGAGCCATCTCTGTGGCCGCCTCAATGGCGACAATTAGGCTGCCTGGGTTGGCCTGATCCCTTCCGGCCAGATCCAGCGCGGTGCCGTGATCGACCGAGGTGCGCACAATGGGCAGACCGAGGGTGATGTTGACACCGCGACCAAAGGTGGCATGTTTCAGCACCGGCAGCCCTTGGTCGTGATACATAGCGAGCACAGCCTCGGCATGATTGAGGTATTGGGGTTGGAAAAGCGTATCGGCTGGCAGCGGCCCTTTTAGGTTCAGGCCCTGACTCCGCAAGGTTGCCAGTACCGGTTTGATGAGGTTGATCTCTTCAAGACCAAGATGACCGTCCTCTCCGGCGTGGGGGTTGAGGCCGGCAACCAGGATACGGGGGTTGGTCAGGCCAAAGTCGCGACGTAGGGCGGTATCGAGGATCGTCAGCGTAGTGCTTAGACTGGGGGTTGTGATGGCATCGGCGACGGCGCGTAGGGGTAGGTGGGTGGTGGCTAGCGCCACGCGTAGCCAAGCATTGCTGCCGGGCCTGCGTCCGGCCAGCATCATGACGACCTGTGGCGTGTCGGTCAGGTCGGCCAGGAACTCGGTGTGGCCGGTGAATGGGATGCCAGCTTCGTTGATGACGCCCTTGTGTACCGGTCCGGTGACGAGGCCTGAGAATTTTCCGGATAGGCATCCTTGTGTCGCACGGGTTAGGCTATCGAGCACAAAACTCGCGTTCCTCAGATCCAGTTTGCCAGGTTTGGCCACAATGGGCAGCGCGAGGTCGATCAGGCTGATGGGCGCCATTGTGCCGGGGTGGTAGTCGGGCACATCAAAGGTCTGTCCCTGTTGCGTGGCGCGTTCATCCAGTAGGTGGCGATTGGAGAGGATGACGATGGGTGTGGCTATAGCCTTCTGCCGGGCCAGCCAGACCGCCAGGTCGGGGCCGATCCCGGCGGGTTCGCCAGGAGTAAAAACCAGGGGCCTCAAGGCTTCAGCGGTCCTCAAGTCGGACTTCGATATAGGCACGGTCACGGGTTTGACGCACCCATTCGTCGAAAGCCTCTTCGGCCTTGCGGGCGCGGATCATGCGTCGGGCCTCAATGCGCCGTCGCTCTTCCGAGAGATCCTGGTCGCGGCGGGTGAGGACCTGGATGAGGTGCCAGCCAAAGGGTGACAAGATGGGTTGGCTGATTTCATTCGGGGCGAGGGCGTCCATGGCGCGTTCGAATTCAGGTACGGTATCGCCTGGGTTCAGCCAGCCTAGTTCGCCGCCGCGACTGGCGGATAAGTCGTCGGAGTTGAGGCGAGCCAGATCGGCAAAACGGGCGCCGTGGATCAGGCGTTCGCGCAGATTGGTCAGGCGATGCTGGGCTTCGCTGTCGCTGACCAGTTCGTTGGTCTTGATCAGGATGTGTGCGGCTTGGGTCTGGTGCACGATGTAGGCCGTGTTGGCACCGCGTTGCCCGAGTAGTTTGAGGATGTGGAAACCGTTGCTGCTCCGTAGGAGGGTGGAGGTGTCGCCAGGCTTGAGCGGCGGGAGCGCGTCGGCAAACAGGTTGGGCAACTGCGCGGTGCTACGCCACCCCAGTTTACCTCCCTCAAGGGCATTTTGGGCGTCGGAATAGAGGGCCGATACTTGAGCAAAGTCATCGCCGCTGCGTAGTTTGGTGAGGGCTTCTTCGGCACGCAGGCGGCGTTTTTCGTTGATCTCGGGGCTGGCGGCCTCAGGCACCGTGATCAAGATGTGTGCGAGTTCGTATTCGTCCTTGGTTTGGGCGCTGGCCTTGTCTCCCAGCTGGGTCAATTGCAGGGCGATCTCGGCATCGGTGACGCTGACCTTGTTGTCCACTTCGCGTTCACGCAGACGGGCAATGGTTATCTCGTTGCGAATCTGTTCGCGGAAGCTGCTCCAATCCTGTCCTTCCTGCTCCAGTGCCTTGCGAAATTCGGGCAGGCTGAGGCGGTTTTCGGTCGCCATGCGGGTCAAGGTGCGATCCAAGGCCTCGGCGCTGACCTTGAGGTTAGTCCCTTCGGCCAGATCCAGAAGGGCGCGCTCGGTGATCATGCGCTCCAGAATTTGTCGTTCGAGCTTGGCACGCGAGGGTGCAGCGACCTTTTGTTGGGACAACTGCTGTTGAACCTGGACGACCCGACGGGCGAGTTCCTGCTCGGTGAGAACGCCATGGTTGACGACGGCAATGACCCGGTCAATAGGGATGGGTGCGGCAACCACGCTTGGGGCAACGAGCAAGGTAGCCGTGGTGAAGGCATAGAGGCCCAAGAGGCTGTTACGGAGAGGTAATGTCATCGCTTTTCACATATCCGGAGATGTTGCGTTTAAGGACATCTAGTGGGTTGGGGCCCAGCTGGGTTAGGCCGCGTAGTTCCAGTTGCAGAAAGAACGCGGTCGTGGCGGTGGTTGTGTTGGTGGCCAGTTGTTGGACAACCCCGCGCAGGGACCAGCAGCCGGGATTGTATTCAAAGCCCAGCAGACCTTCAGCAAGACGATTTTCGACGAAGGCGTAGTTGGCCCGGCCGACGGCATACCACTGGGGTTGGAGGGGCCACTGGAAGGATAGATCCACCGATTTGAGTGCGCCATAGAGTTTGTCGGTGTAGCGGTAGTCGGCGTTGATTCGCTTGCCGGGGCCACCGTCATAGGTCCCCCCAAAACTAGCTTGGGCAATGACCTGGTCGGCACTCGCATAGCGCAGGCCGGCGTTTAGGCGTAGGCGCGGATTGACCGGAGCGCTGGCGGTGGCGAGGATGTCGCTGGAGCTCGTGGTCCGGGCTGTTCCACCGGGCAGGGTGACGGTTTGGTCACGAAAATAGAAACGCTGGGCAAGGGTAAGTTGCAGGCGTTCGATACCCTTGTCGGCGTTGATGAAGCGGTTGGTGATGCCGACGGTGAGCTGATCGGCATCGTTGATGCGGTCAACCCCGGAGAACTGGTTTTCCGAGAATAACTGGGTCAGAGAGATGTCTTGTTGGCCGCTGTCAAAAACAGGGATTCGCGTTTGGTCCTTGTGTGGGATGCGTACATAGTAGGCACGGGGTTCGAGTGTGTGTAGCAGGGCGGTATTGCCCAGGCGCCAATCGCGTTCCAGATAGACGCCGGCATCGAGGCTGAAGATGGGCAGGCTGCGGGTGCTGTTGAGATAGCCACCAACGGGTTCGTTGCCAATATTGTCGCGGAGCGCCCCGGATTGGCTGCTGAGTTGGTAGCGCGATAGGTGCAGGCCCAGCTTTGGGGTCAGAAAACCATAAGTGGTTTGCAGCGGCAGGCTCAGGCTGGGGTAGGCATAGGCGCGTTGACCGGTGACGAAGCTGCTAGCGGGGTGGTCGAAATGAACGAGCTCGGCGGCCATGTCGAACCGTGTGCGACTGCCGTACAGATCAGATTGGCTGGTATTGAGTGTGACCTGTGGTAGACGTTCGTAGGGGGCACTATTGACACCACTTAGGGCTTGATAGGACTGCACGCGCAGACTGCCGTTCCAGCCATCACCCTGATAGGCGAGGCTGGCCTCGCGCGGCAGATTAACCGTCGAGGTCTGGTTGATCTGGCCGGAGAGGTCGGTGAAATAGTCTGTGTCCGAGACCTTCTGGAAACGCAGATTGCCGGAGATGCGAGGTGAAAAGCGTTGTTGGTGGGACAGGTCCACTTGGTAGCGGTCACGCTTGGCGACGCTATCTGAGGGTAGGATATCGACCCATACCTGACCGCTGTATGCCTTCTCGAGATAGCGGAATTCGCCACCTAGTTGCAGACCGCGCCGGCCCAGGTAACGCGGCACCAGGGTGGCGTCGCGATTGGGGGCAATGTTCCAGTACCAAGGCAGAATGAGCTCTAGACCACGGCTATTCGAGGCGCCGTAGGTTGGGGACAGAAATCCGGATTTGCGTTGATTGTCGAGCGAGAATCGTAACCACGGGCTGTACAGGAGGGGTATGCCGAGGTATTCGACCCGGGCCTGACGCGCTTTGCCCAGGCTAGTGTTGTAATCGATGGAAAGTTCGTCTGCCCGCAGGACCCAGTCTTGGCGATCTGGCGTGCAGGTCGAGTAGGTAACCGTCTCCATCCGGTATTTTTCGGGACCTTCGAAAAACATCGTTCGGGCTACGCCCTGGACAGGTAACAGGGGTTTCCCTTTGCCGGCAATCCAATAGGTCACGCTGTGCATGTCGCCGAGTCGCGAGCTTAGGCGCAGGCTGAGGTCCTTGCCAGTGATGCGTTCACCTGGGCGGGTTAGGGTGGCTGGACCTCGACAGGTGGCCAGATCGGCGGCATCCTCGTAACGTAGCCAGTCGGTCTCGATCTGGCCTTGTTGATCGTCGCGGATGACAACCTGGCCCTCGGCCTGCAAAAAGTGGTCACTGGAACCGTCGATTCGATCGCCCTGCACCATGTTATAGCCACGGGGCAGCTTGAGTGCTTCACCTGTTCGCAGGGATAACTGCAGGGACACAGGCTCATTGGCTGCCCAAACCTCGCTAAAGGTTGAGGCCAGGGCCAGGGTCAGGGTCAGCAGTCGCAAGGGCGGCATGATGGGTGCGGTGCTAGAATTGGGCGGTCATTATTGAAGACGCCGGATTGTAGCTTGGAACATACTGAACACCAACGCATCGCACGACTGCGTGACTGGGTGGCCTCTGTGCTTCCCTCTCCGCTGATGGATTTGCAACCCGCCTCGGCAGACGCCAGCTTTCGCCGCTATTTTCGGGTCACGACAGCTGATGGGCGCTTTGTTGTCATGGATGCCCCGCCTAGCCATGAGGATTGCGGGCCGTGGCTGAAGATCGCGCAGCTGTTTCGCGCGGCCGGGGCTAATACGCCGCAGATCTTTGCCGAGAACTTAACTGACGGCTTTATCCTGATGTCTGACCTTGGTTCAACGACCTATCTGTCGGCGCTGAACGAGGTGGCTCGGGACGAGACGATGGTTGACCGTCTGTACCGTGATGCCAATGCCAGTTTGATCCGGATTCAACTCGCCAGCCGGCCCGGCGTGCTACCGCCCTACGACGAGGCCCTGTTACGGCGTGAGCTGGATCTGTTCCCGGATTGGTATGTCGCCAAGTATTTGGGTGTCTCGTTGAGTGATGCCCAGCGCGATCGGCTGGAAACGGTTTTCCGCGCCATCCTCGATAACAACCTTGCCCAGCCGCAAGTGTTTGTGCATCGCGACTGGCATTCACGCAATCTGATGGTGACGGACGCCAACAATCCCGGCGTGGTTGATTTTCAGGACGCGGTGTATGGCCCGGTGACCTATGACTTGGTGTCGATCTACAAGGATGCCTACATCGCTTGGGATGAAGACCGTCTTTTGGACTGGGTGGTGCGTTATTGGGAGGCTGCGAAAAAGGCCGGATTGCCGGTTCACCCGGATTTTGGTGTCTTTTATCGTGACTTTGAATGGATGGGTGCGCAACGCCATATCAAGGTGTTGGGTATCTTTGCCCGCCTCTGTTACCGTGACGGCAAGGATGGTTATCTAAAAGACATGCCGCTGGTCATGCGCTACCTGCGTAGTACTTGTGAGCGTTACCGCGAATTGAAACCGTTGCTGGGCCTGCTTGATGCGCTGGAGAACCGGGCGACGGATGTGGGATACACCTTCTGATGGCTGGCTTTCGTGCCATGATCCTTGCAGCCGGGCTGGGCAATCGCATGCGGCCACTCACGGATCACACGCCAAAGCCCCTGTTGCCGGTTGCTGGCAAACCGCTGATTGTCTGGCAGATTGAGCGTCTGCGTGCGGCAGGATTCACTGAACTGGTTATCAACCACGCCCATCTGGGGTCGCGCCTGGAAGATGCGTTGGGAGACGGGGCCGCGTTGGGTGTCCATATCCAGTGGTCGCGGGAACCAGAGCCGTTGGAAACCGCCGGTGGTATCGCGACCGCACTGCCGTTGCTGGGCGATATACCGTTTTTGGTCACCAACGGGGATGTCTATGTGACATTCGACTACGCTCGGCTCGTCCCTGTGCTGACGGCAATGGAGATGGATGCGGAGCGATTGGCGCATTTGGTACTGGTGGATAATCCTCCACACCATTCGAAGGGGGATTTTGTCCTGAACGAAGGGCGGGTTGACCTGCCACCCACTGGTGCCATTGATACGCTGACTTTTTCCGGTATCGGTTGCTATCAGCCG
>SXRG01000030.1 GCA_005793645.1 Burkholderiales bacterium | reverse complement strand
GTACCGGAGCGGCTGCCCAACAATTCCAGGTTGTCCATTAAAGCGCCCATCCAGGGTGCCATTTTCTCCTCCTCCGAGCCAGGCAGAAAACCAATATCCTCGCCCACCGGCACAGTAACGCGGGTCATGATGATCTCGCTGTACACCTTCTTTTCCAGACACTGCGCCAGGGCCGCCGCCAGGGTCAGCAAGGTCTTGCCGGTGCCGGCCTGACCGAGCAGGGAAACGAAATCAATGTCCGGGTTCATCAGCGCGTTGAGGGCATAGTTCTGCTCACGATTACGCGCCATGATGCCCCAGACACTATTCTTTTGATGGCTGTAATCGGTCACCGTCATCAACTCGGCCGTATTGCCCGTAATGCGCGTCACCACGGCATTGAGCGGATTGAGGCCTTCCTGCCAAACAAACTCGTTAACCAACAGCGTAGCGCACAGCGGACCGGTGACACGGTAATAGACACGCCCCCCCTGTTGCCAGGACTCCATGCCCTTGCCGTGTTTGTCCCAAAAATCAGCCGGCAACTCACGCACCCCGCTATACAACAGGTCGGTGTCTTCCAGCACCCGGTCGTTGGTGTAATCTTCCGCCGGCATCCCAAGGGCACGCGCCTTGATGCGCATGTTGATGTCTTTAGACACCAGAATCACCGGACGACCAGGATGCTTATGCTGCAACCAGGAGACCACACCGAGAATCTGGTTATCGACCTTACTGAACGGCAAAACCGAAGTTACATCACTTTGTACCGGATGCGTCTGCAGATAGAGTCGCCCCGTCGCCGCCTTATGGCTGATCGTCGCCAACGGCGCACCCTCAGCCAGATCCGCCTCGCAACCCTTCACAATCTCATCGAGGAAACGCGTTACCTGCCGCGCATTGCGCGCTACCTCGCTCATCCCCTTTTTGTTGTGATCCAGCTCCTCCAGCACCGCCATGGGCAGATACAGATCATGCTCCTGGAAACGGTATAGCGAGGTCGGATCGTGCATCAAGACATTGGTATCCAGCACAAACAACTTGGTCGGCGATTTTGATTTCGCCGCAATCGATTTCGCGGGGGCCGACTTCTTGACCACCGGCTTTGTGGCGGCGATCTTTTCAGGAGTCAACGGTACAGGGGCTTGAGGACGGGGGGTGCGCGCCATATCGATTCCAGGTCAGGGTTAAAGAAAAGATCTTTACTACAAAAAGGTTTTTACCACTTGGAGGACTTCGTCGGCATGGCCGGCCACCTTAACGCCGCGCCACGCCCGCACAATCAGGCCGTGACCGTCAATCAGGAAAGTGCTGCGCTCGATGCCACGCACCTGTTTTCCATACATATTCTTCAGCTTCATCACACCCAGCGCCGTGCAAGCCACCTCATCCAGATCAGACAGGAGATCGAAAGGCAGGTCCAGTTTGGCCTTGAAACGCCTGTGGGACGCAAGGCTGTCACGCGAGACGCCAAAGATCGCACAGTCAGCCGCACGAAATTCCGAATAAAGCACAGCGAAGTCGATGCCCTCGGTCGTACAGCCGGGTGTGTTGTCCTTGGGGTAAAAATACAACACCGTCAGCCGATCGAGACAGTCACGGCTACGAAACAGGCCACCCGTCCCCTCCAGACAAAAATCGGGCAATGGGACATCCCTGTAACCTTCACTCATGGTCGCGTCAATTTTGCATTCATGTCTTGCGATTAGATCAGAAAATTGTGACGGCTGTGCAATCCAAGGCAGGTTTGGGTCGTTCGTAGATTCAATATGCGCGAATGTCGCCGACGGGCAGAGACAGGCATTGCTGTTTAGACATGAGGTCAAGCAAGATGAACACCCGCTGCTCGCCA
Source organism: Burkholderiales bacterium (assembly GCA_005793645.1). Taxonomy (GTDB): domain Bacteria; phylum Pseudomonadota; class Gammaproteobacteria; order Burkholderiales; family Thiobacillaceae; genus QYQG01. Next base: position 3,243 of record SXRG01000030.1, on the reverse strand, counting down.
TCGTCCCGGTCGAAGACGCCATCAAGCCCAACAAACGGACCGCTGGCAATATGCACGGTCTCACCAGTTTGAAACAGGTGTCTGTCGGCCGGCTGAATCCGGGTAAATTGTTCGACCACGGCATCCGGCAAGCTGGCGGGGATATCACCAAACCGCACAATATTGGTGACACCATAGGTGCTACGCAAGGCATACCAATTACTGCTGATCTGGTCGAGACGGATGAACAAATAACGCGGAAACAGCGGCTCCTCAACGGGCTCACGACGGCCGCGCCGCAGCCGCTCACGGGTGTACATCGGCAGCAGACATTCAAAGCCCTGGTTACACAGATTTTCCAGCGCCCGCTGCTCTTGGCGTGGTTTGCTTTGCAGCACATACCAGCGCGCCGCGCTGGTTATAGAAGAATCCAAATTTTGGTTCACTATCAACGAAAACTCCCTCAGTCATTCTTCTATGTTCTATGCTTATTTCGGCTACTTAGCGACTTAATCGTATCTATCCAGTGCCTGCCATTATATAACCCGATCATATTGAATATCTCTGGGCATTGACACCAGACCCCACGGAAATGCCCTCTCTTGAAATCCCGGCCAATATCTCCACAATGATGGCTCCGGGAAATTTCCCATTATGAGACACCTCATGAAACGCATCCTGTTGTTCCTCGCCACCAACCTGGCCATCGTCCTGGTGCTTTCCGTCACCATGCGCATCCTTGGCGTAGAGCCGTATCTGAACGAAAACGGCCTCAACCTGCAAGCACTGTTGATCTTTGCCGCCATCATGGGTTTCGGCGGCTCATTAATCTCGCTGTTGATTTCCAAGTGGTCGGCCAAGATGTCGGTCGGTGCCCAAGTCATCACCCAACCGCAAAACGCCGAGGAGCGCTGGCTGGTCGAGACCATCGCCCGTCAGGCCCAGGCAGCCGGCATCGGCATGCCTGAGGTGGCGATTTATGACTCACCCGATGTCAACGCCTTCGCCACGGGCGCAAACAAGAACAACGCGCTGGTTGCGGTCTCGACTGGGTTACTCGGTCGTATGACCCGCCAAGAAGCCGAGGCCGTACTGGGTCACGAGGTCTCACATGTGGCCAATGGCGACATGGTGACGCTGGCCTTGATCCAGGGCGTGGTCAACACCTTCGTCATGTTCTTCTCGCGGGTCATCGGTCATCTGGTGGATAAGGTCATCTTCAAGACCGAGCGCGGCCAGGGTCCTGCCTTTTTCGTCACCATGATCGTCGCCGAACTGATCCTAGGCATCCTCGCCTCGACCATCGTGATGTGGTTCTCGCGTCAGCGCGAAGTCCGCGCCGATGCGGGTGGTGCCAACCTAGCCGGGCGTCAAGGCATGATCAACGCCCTGCGCCGCCTGCAATCGCTGCACGACCCCGCCCCCTTACCGGACAAGATGGCCGCCTTCGGCATCAACGGCGGCCGGCCCTCCGGGATCCGCGCCCTGTTCATGACCCACCCGCCGCTGGAAGACCGCATCGCCGCACTGGAAGCCCAGCGTTGATTTGAAGACCTAACGGGCATAACTTAAAACCCCCGGGTGATGAAAGCCGTGCTCGTTACCTTCTCCCAAAACACCTCTCCCAAAAGAAGACGGGAGGGCAAGGGGAATAAAATGATCGCGCATAGGTCCACGCACCTACAGTACAATGAAAGCACTTTTTTACCTCGGATCGAACCATGAAATCCTTCCTGCTCGCCCTGTTCACGGTGTTCATCACCTTTGCCCTCGTTACCCCGGACGCTGAGGCACGCCGCATGGGCGGTGGCCGTTCCTCCGGCATGCAGCGTCAAGCAACGCCCCCGCAAGCAGCCCCGCAAACCCCGCGCCAATCACCCGCCGCATCCCAGGCCACGCCACAAAAGCGTTCCTGGATGGGCCCGCTGGCCGGTCTGGCCGCTGGCCTGGGCCTGGCCGCCCTCGCCTCGCACTTTGGCTTTGGTGAAGAAATGGCCAATATCCTAATGCTGGCCCTCCTCGCCCTAGTCGTGTTCATGGCCGTGCGCTGGTTCATGAACCGTAACCGCCGCCCACAACCCCTGCAATATGCCGCGAATGGCCCCATGGGTGGTTTCGAGCCGCCGTCGCAAACCGAACCGGTCATGAGCGGCGGCAGCACCCCCGCCGTGGCCCCGGCCGCCACCCTCCCCGCCGGTTTTGACCACGACGCCTTCGTGCGTCTGGCCAAGATCACCTTCATCCGCATGCAAGCGGCGCACGATGCCGGCAACTTGAACGACCTGCGTGACTTCCTCAGCCCCGAGATGTTCGCCGAGGTCCAGCTCGACATCGAGGGCCGTCACAACACCACTAACCAGACCGATGTCCTCAACCTCGAGGCTGAAGTCGCCGACTGGGCCGAAGAAGGCCGCCGCCAGATCGTCAGCGTGCGCTACTCCGGCCAATTGCGTGAAGACGGTGCCGAAACCCCGTTCAACGAGATCTGGCACCTGGTTCGCGAAGACGGCGCCGAGCGCTGGGTTGTCGCCGGCATCCAGCAGTCCTGATTATGTCTGACTCACCGATCGCCCGCGCAGCGGCGCGGCGGCGTACCTTTGCCATCATTTCGCATCCCGATGCCGGTAAAACCACGCTAACCGAAAAGCTCCTCCTATTTGGTGGCGCGATCCAGATGGCCGGTACGGTCAAGGCCAAAAAAAGTGGCAAGTTCGCCACCTCGGACTGGCTAGAGATCGAAAAACAGCGTGGCATCTCGGTCGCTAGTTCGGTGATGCAGTTCACCTATGACAATTGCGTCATCAACCTACTCGACACCCCAGGGCACCAGGACTTTTCAGAAGACACCTACCGCGTATTGACCGCCGTCGATGCAGCGGTAATGGTGGTCGATGCCGCCAAGGGCGTGGAAGAACAAACCATCAAGCTGCTTGAAGTCTGTCGCCTGCGCAATACCCCCATCATCACCTTCATCAACAAAATGGACCGCGAAGTACGCGACCCATTGGAACTGCTTGACGAGATTGAATCGGTGCTCAAGCTGCATTGCGCGCCGGTGACCTGGCCAATCGGCATGGGCAAACGCTTTCACGGTGTGTATCACCTGATCAACGATGAAGTGCTGCGTTTCGTACCCGGCGAAGAAAAAGCCGGACAAGACTTCGAGACCCTGCGCGGCGCACAGATCGATGCACTGCGCACACAAAACCCGATGGAATTCGAGACCATGGACGGCGAAATCGAACTGGTGCGCGGCGCCGGCGC
>SXRG01000029.1 GCA_005793645.1 Burkholderiales bacterium | reverse complement strand
CCCTTTGACCGCTCGGGAACCCCACCAGGAAAGCGCGTGATTATCCCGGCCCGAGATCCGCTTGTCAATCACACATTGAAGAGGAAGTTCATAACATCGCCATCGTGGACCACATACTCCTTACCCTCCGAGCGCATCTTGCCGGCCTCTTTTGCGCCTTGTTCGCCCTGATAGGCGATAAAGTCTTCGAAACCAATAGTTTGTGCGCGAATAAAACCGCGCTCAAAATCCGTATGAATGACGCCAGCGGCCTGTGGCGCCGTATCACCCTTGTGAATAGTCCAGGCCCGCACCTCCTTGACGCCCGCGGTAAAGTAGGTCTGCAGACCCAGCAAGCCATAGCCCGCCCGGATCAAACGATCCAGACCCGGTTCAGCCTGCCCCATTTCGGCCAGGAACTCCCTACGATCGGCTTCATCCAGAACAGCAATCTCGGCCTCAATGGCCGCACAGAGGGCGACCACCGGGGCCCCTTCGGCCGCCGCATGAATGCGCAATGCATCCAAGTGCGGATTATTCTCAAAACCGTCCTCGGCCACATTGGCCACATACATCGCCGGCTTGATAGTCATCAGACACATAGGGGCCAGCAGCGTCTGCGCCTCCGCATCCAAGCCCAGACTACGCGCTGGCCGCGCTTCATTCAAATGCGGTAGCAACTGTTCGTACAGGGCCACCAGCTTTTGCGCCTCCTTGTCTCCCGAACGCGCCTTTTTCTGATCCCTCGCCAATGCCTTTTCTACCGTGGCCAGATCAGCCAGCGCCAATTCAGTGCCGATAACCTCGATATCCTCGAGTGGATTCACCCGGCCCGACACGTGCACCACATTTTCATCCTCGAAACAGCGCACCACATTCACAATGGCATCCGTCTCACGAATGTTGGCCAAAAACTGATTACCCAACCCCTCACCTTTAGAGGCCCCGGCCACCAGACCCGCAATGTCGACGAACTCGACGAAGGCCGGCACCACCCGCTGTGGCCGCACGACCTCGGACAAGGCCACGAGACGCGGGTCCGGCACCTCCACCACGCCCACATTGGGCTCAATGGTGCAGAACGGATAATTCTCTGCCGCAATCCCCGCACGGGTCAGGGCGTTAAACAGGGTAGACTTACCCACATTGGGTAAACCGACGATGCCACACTTAAGACTCATTTTAATTCCTTCAATTCTTTATTAGGGTTGCGTTCATTAGCCGCCTTCGTCGCCTCCGGCCATTGCCCGGCCGCCATTTTCGGCCATACACCGAGCGCCCGATCGAGGGCTTTGTCAATAGCCTCGCGCTCTTCACGCCGAGGCGGTTTGAGGACATAGTGGACCACCTCGTTGCGATCGCCAGGATGCCCAATACCCACCCGCAGACGCCAATAATCCTGCGTCCCCAGATGCGCCGTAATATCCTTCAGACCGTTATGCCCACCCAGTCCACCCCCAAATTTGAGGCGTAGTTGACCCGGAAGGATGTCCAGTTCGTCATGCACCACCAAAAGCTCGGCCGGCTCAATGCGATAAAATCGCATGAGCGCCGCCACCGATTGCCCGGAGCGATTCATGAAGGTCTGCGGCGTCAACAACCAAACCCCAGCCGCCCGAGCCTGACCCGCAAAACCATGGAAACGCGCCTCCCGCGCCAGGGACACGCCCAGCGTGTCGGCCAGACGCGCACAAAACCAAAACCCGGCGTTGTGCCGGGTTTCGGAATATTCGGCCCCAGGATTCCCGAGGCCGACCACAAGCTTAGGCGCTATAGGCATAGACTTGCGCCGCGCTCTTACAGTCGACTATCAGGCGGCGGGTGCCGCCTCATCTACGGCACCGCCCTTGGGCGCCACCACGCTCGCCACTACCGGGTCTGCGCCACTGTGCAGGGCAGCAAATTCAATGCCAGCCGGAACCGTCATCTGCGACAAATGAATGGAATCGCCCACGGTCAATTGCCCCATGTCCACGACAATGAATTCCGGCAGATCGCCCGGCAGGCACAGAACTTCTACCTCGGTCAATGCATGGCTGGCAATACCATGGCCCAGCTTGACGCCCGGACAAGTATCAGCGTTGATGAAGTGCAACGGCACCTTCATGTGAATCTTGTGGGTCGGATCGACGCGTTGGAAGTCCACATGCAACACCTGTGTGCGCACCGGGTGGACCTGCACATCGCGCAACAACACCGGCTCGGCCTTGCCGTCCACCTTGAGTGTCAGCACGGAAGAATGGAAGGCCTCATGACGCAGTCCCAGCAACAATTCCTTGTGATCCATTTCAATGGCGATGGCCGGCCGACCCTCACCGTAAACGATCCCCGGAACCAGGCCGGCACCCCGCAGGCGGCGGCTCGCACTCGTGCCCTGCAGGTTGCGTGTTTTAGCGATAACATCAAATTTCATTTTTTACTCCAACAACATTAAAAAAGCCCCCCGCGACCAGGGGACACAAACCGCCAAAGGCGGGGTTATCGTTCGTTCAACCGTCTCCCGAAAGGCCCTGGCCTATTCGGAAAACAGCGAACTAACAGAATCTTCCTTATTGATGCGACGGATCGTTTCCGCCATCAACTCAGCTGAAGGCAACACGCGAATCTGTTTGCACTGGCGCGCATCTGCCCGCAACGGGATGGTGTCGGTCACCACCAACTCATCAAGGGCCGAACGCGACACCCGCTCCACCGCACTGCCGGACAACACCCCGTGGGTGCAATAAGCCACCACGCGTTGGGCACCATGCTCCTTCAGTGCCGCCGCCGCCTCACATAGCGTGTTTGCCGTATCGACCAAGTCATCCATGATTACGCAGGTACGGCCCCGAACCTCGCCGATAATATGCATGACCTTGGCCACATTCGGCTTGGGGAGGCGCTTGTCAATGATGGCCAGGTCCGCATTGTTAAGCAGTTTTGCCGTCGCCCGTGCGCGCACTACACCCCCCACATCAGGCGACACCACGATCAGATTCTCATAGTTCCTAGCGCGGATATCGTCAAGCAGGATCGGCGTCGAATACACATTATCCACCGGAACATCGAAGAAGCCCTGGATCTGGTCCGAGTGCAAATCCATGGTTAGAACGCGGTTCACACCCACCCCGGTCAGCATGTCAGCGACTACCCGGGCGGCAATCGGAACCCGCGCGCTGCGCACCCGGCGATCCTGACGCGCATAGCCAAAATAAGGCATCGCGGCGGTGATGCGTCCTGCCGAGGCGCGACGCAGTGCATCGGCCAGTAGCATGATCTCCATGAGGTTGTCGTTGGTCGGTGCGCAAGTCGATTGCAGGATGAACACATCCTTGCCACGCACATTGTCGTGTACCTCGACCATCACCTCGCCGTCAGAGAAACGGCCCACCGTGGCGCGACCAAGGGGAATACCCAACTGCCGGACGATCTGTTCCGCCAGTTCCGGGCTTCCATTCCCCGTAAACACCATCAGGCTATCAAAGGCCACCGCTACACTCCGTAGAGGAAAAACAAAAAGCGTGTAGCCATGACACTACACGCCGAATCTGGCTGGGGAGGTAGGGATCGAACCTACGAATGCCGGAATCAAAATCCGGTGCCTTACCACTTGGCGACTCCCCAATCGTTTCAAACGATCTCGAACAGCGGATGCTGGTCGAGACCCTCTGCAACAAACCCATGCATCCCGGATGGCCGCAAGGCAAATATCCGTTCTGCTTCTTCACGGCTGTCGCATGCGACAAAACAACACGCACCAGACCCAGTCATGCGTGCCGCACCGTACTGACTAAGCCAGACCAATGCCGCCGCCACTTCTGGATACAACCTGGCCACCAAGGGCTCAAGGTCATTATGGGTCCTGTCATCCTGCCAAGCGCCCTCCATGAGGGGCGCAATTGTGAGGCGAGGCGTGTCCCGTGTCAAATCCGGATGCGAAAAAACTGCCCGCGTGGACACCGCGACCGGTGGAATCAATACCACATAGACCGCTGGCGGCAAGGCCAGAGGCTGGAGCACATCACCCACCCCCTCGGCAAACGCTGTTTGGCCATAGACAAAGATCGGCACATCAGCGCCCAACTGAAGTCCAAGGGACTGCAAAGCCTCACGCGACAAATCCAACGCCCAGATCCGGTTAAGCACCAAAAGGACCGTTGCCGCGTCCGAACTGCCACCGCCCAAGCCCCCCCCCATCGGCAGACGCTTGATCAGCCGAATGTCCGCCCCCAGCGCACACCCCGTATGCATCTGTAGCAAACGCGCAGCTCGCCAGCACAAATCTTGTTCCTGCGCGACGCCAGGCAGTGGCTCGGTGAGAACGATATGACCATCCACCCGTGCTGTAATTTCCAACTCGTCGTCGTATTTCAGAAAGCGGAAAAGCGTCTGCAGTTCATGGTAGCCGTCCGGTCGTCGCCCCACTACATGCAAAAACAAGTTGAGTTTGGCCGGGGCTGGAAAGCGCTGAGGCACCCCACTCACGGCAGGGTCCATTGATCCACCACCAGACGCAACTCCAAGTCCTCACCGCGCCGGGCGATCAGTTTCCTAGGCAAGAAACGGTCCGCGACCGGCTGATAACGCTGAAAATCAATCCACCATCCATCCTGCTCCAGATGCACCAGACGACCCTCGCCGTCCATCTCCAGACGACGAAACTCGCCCGCCTTGGCCGCCCCCGCCAACCACCAAGGCAAATACTCCAGCGGCAGCTTGAATCCAAGCACCTGATCCAAACCACTCAGCCCGGACTCCGTCACAGTGCGCTGGCCCTTGTGATCAACCACTTCAATATGCTCGCCCACACGTGTGATCTTGGCCACCGCCACCCCCATAGGCGTCGTAATCAACATATGGTCGCGCGCACCCTGTCGCGACCAGAGCAAACCACCCGACACGGCCTCGTCACCAGCACGCAAGGAGAGTCGCCCCTCCAGGGTAAACTCGGTCAACGGTTGACCTACCGAAACAGGAAAATCCACCCTCAGCGGGGCCTGCGGAGGCAATGAACATCCGCTGAGCGCAATCAGCGCCCCCAGCCAGACAACATGGGCGAACACAGCACGCAACAAAATCAGCGGCGCTCCAAAGCGTTGCGCAACAGCGCATTTTCTGGAGCGGTCTTGAGGCCATCCTGCCAGACATCACGCGCCTCGGCATGCAACCCTTTGGCCCACAAGGCCTCACCCAGATGACCTGCCACCTCTGGATCCCGCATGGCGATATAGGCCTCGCGCAACAACCGAATCGCTGCGTCCAGATGGCCTGCCTTGAAATGGGCCCAGCCCAGGCTGTCGAGGATGTAGCCATCACCCGGCGACAATTCCAGTGCCTTTTCCAGCAGAACAATCGCCTCCAGCGGACGATTCAGACGATCCGCCAGGGTGTAGCCCAGGGCGTTGTAGGCATGGGCGTGCGTGGGTTTGAGGGCAATCAGACGACGCAAGCCCTGCTCGGCCACCTCAAACTGACCCACCCCTTCCGCCACCAACGCGTGGTCATAAAGCAGATCGGAATGGTCCGGATACTGCTTCAGCGCCGCGCCCAACACAGCCAGAGCCGCCACCGCATCGCGCCCCTCGCGCAACATCTGGGCCTCGGTACGGAGGCTCTCGATACGCTCATCCTCGTCCTGCGGCACCACGCTAGCCAACAGACGACGCCCCTCCTCAAGGCGGCCCAAGCGACCCAGAACGACGGCGGCCCTGAGCACCCCTTCGCCCCCGTGTTCGTGCTCCGTGGCCTGTAAATAACGCTGTAGTGCCACTTCATCCTGCTGCCGCCGCTCGGCCAGTTCGCCCAAGCGAAGGAACAACTGACCCCGATTCGAGTACCCCAGTGACAGGGCTCGCGTCAGACGCGTCTCCGCCAATGCCAACGCCCCGGTACGCAACGCCCAAAGCCCCGCCTGAAAATGATTGGCCGCATGCTCAGGGGTATCCTTCAACAAGACCTCATACAGACGCCCCGCCTCGTCCAATCGATGCACACGGCTCAAGGCCCCCGCATAGGCCGCCCGCACCTCATGGGCCTTGGGCTGTTGCAGCAAGAAGGCCGCCAGCCAATCAAGGGTCGCCTGATCACCCTTGCCGGCCAGGATTTGCGCCTTGAACAGGGCCGCTTTTTCCCAGTCGGGACGCCGCTTGAGGGCCGCATCGACGGCCTTCAGGGCACGCGCCGGATCGATCTGCTGCGCCATCCGTGCCACGGAAAACGGGGCCTCAGCAAGCTCCGTATAGTCCTCCGCCAAGCGCGCCAAGGCATCCAGCGCGGCCTCCGGCTTGGCCGCCCGCGCATAGAGGCCCGGCAGGAACTGCCAAACCCCTGACTCGCCCGTTGCACCCGCCCGCGTCAACCAATGCCGGGTCTCCTGCACGGCCTCATCCAGCTGCCCCCCCTTGATCAACAACAATACCAAAGCGTGACGTGCCCGTTCGGCCTCGGGATCCAGTTCCAGCCACAAACGCGTAGCCTGCAACGACCTCCCGGCGTCCTGGGCATGCGCCGCCAGTTCAGCCGCACGCTTGGCCACCCGAGCATCCCGAGTGCGCTGTGCCAGATCCAGATAGACCTCGGCCGACAGGCGCTTATCACCGCGCTGGCTGGCAATTTCGCCAAGCAAGAAGCCATAGAGCATCTGGCTGGTCAGGCCCGTCTTGATCGGTGTCGTTTCTGCACGCAACGCAATGGGCGTCTGAGCGCACGCCGTCAGGGACAGCAAGACCCAGGGCAGCAAACAGTATTTCTTTGTCATGAGCGATATCTTCAGTTCCAATAGCTTCAGTTCCAGCCCAAGCCGGGGCATGATGCACACCTATCTGCGACACCCGCACCTTTGGCGAGAGACACAGCGAGGCCCATAGTATGCCGGAATTGCCCGAAGTCGAAACCATCCGCCGTGGACTCGGCCCAATCAGCATCGGGCAGCGCGTGCTGGGCGTGTGCGTGCGCGAGCCGCGTCTGCGCTGGCCGGTATCAACGGACCTGTCCACGCAACTGGCTGACCAAACCATTCACCGTCTTGATCGGCGCGGAAAATACCTACTGTTTCGCCTCGATCATGGCACCCTCATCGTTCATCTGGGGATGAGCGGGACGCTGCGCCACTTCAGCGCTACACCGCTCCCCCCACCCCTGCCCACCAAACACGATCACCTGGATATACAACTGGGCGATGGAGGTGTGCTACGCTTCAACGATCCCCGCCGGTTTGGCGCCGTGCTCTACACCCCCGAACCGCAGACCCATCCCCTGCTCTCCCGCTTAGGCATAGAACCGCTGGACGCCCCCTTTAGTGGCGAATACCTGTACCAGATCACGCGCAACCGCCGCGTAACAATCAAAACTTTCATTATGGATGCCCATCAGGTCGTGGGCATAGGCAACATCTACGCCAACGAAGCGCTGTTTCGAGCCGGCATCCGGCCGCAACGATTGGCGAAAAAATTATCGCACCCACAGGCCGAAAAACTCACCACCGCGATCCAGGCCGTACTGACCGAAGCCATTGCCACCGGCGGCAGCACGCTCCGCGATTATGTCGATGGCTTCGGCCAACCGGGCTGGTTCCAACAAAGCTATTTTGTGTACGGGCGCGGCGGCGCGGCCTGTCGCGTGTGTGGCACACCGATCAAACTCAGCCGTACCAGTGGCCGGGCCACCACTTGGTGCCCATACTGCCAGAAGCGTTAGAAACCGGGCTGAACCATTCCAAACAATCCAGGGAACTGCTGATTGACTCGATTTCCATCGTTCCAGTGACGAATAAATCAGCGCTCCCTTAAGTTGTAAAACGCCACAGAAAACCCTAACGCCGCATCGCCTTCACCACGGCCTGGCCCATCCCTGCCGGGCTTTTTGCCACCACGACACCGGCCTTTTCCAGTGCGGCAATCTTGTCTTCGGCGCGGCCCGAACCGCCGGCGATAATGGCACCAGCATGACCCATGCGTTTACCTTGCGGCGCGGTGAGGCCGGCGATATAGGCGGCGACCGGCTTTTTAACATGAGCGGCGATAAACTCAGCGGCAACCTCTTCCGCCGCGCCACCGATCTCGCCGACCAGGATAATCGCTTCGGTCTGCGCATCGGCCTCGAACATGGCCAGGCAGTCGATAAAATCCATGCCCTTGATCGGGTCACCGCCGATACCAACGCAGGTCGATTGGCCCAGCCCCAGTTGCGTGGTCTGCCACACCGCCTCGTAAGTCAGGGTGCCGGAGAGCGAAACGATGCCGATCTTTCCGGGGCGATGGATGAAACCGGGCATGATGCCAATCTTGCATTCGCCAGGCGTGATGAGGCCGGGACAGTTCGGGCCAATCAGGTAACAGTCGTTGGCGCGAATCGCCGCTTTCACATTAATCATGTCGCGCACCGGGATACCTTCGGTAATGCAGGCAATGACGCGAATACCAGCGTCCGCCGCTTCGAGGATACCGTCGGCAGCAAAGACGGCAGGCACATAGATCATGGTCGCGTCGGCACCAGTTGCGCGCACGGCATCTTGCACCGTGTTGAATACCGGCAGGCCCAAATGCTGCTGCCCGCCCTTGCTAGGGGTAACGCCACCGACCATTTGCGTACCGTAGGCGATAGATTGTTCGGAATGGAAACTGCCTTGCTTACCGGTGAAGCCCTGGCAAATGACGCGGGTGTTTTTATCGATCAGGATGCTCACTTTGCGCCTCCTTGCGCACTTTGCACGGCGATGCGGGCGGCTTCGTTCAAATCGTTGGCCGCGGTAATGGCAAGCCCGCTGTAATCTTTAAACTCGGCCAGCCGTTGCCGGCCCAGATCGGCATTGGTGCCTTCCAGACGCACGATCACCGGCACCTTGACACCCACCTGCTGCACGGCCTGGATAATGCCGTCGGCGATCAGGTCGCAACGCACGATGCCGCCGAATATATTGATCAGCACCGCTTTGACATTGGCGTCGGCGAGAATGATGCGGAAGGCTTCGGCCACCGAATCGGCGGTAGCGCCACCGCCAACATCCAGGAAGTTGGCGGGCTTACCTCCCGAAATCTGGATCAGGTCCATGGTCGCCATGGCCAACCCGGCACCGTTGACCATGCAGCCAATATTGCCATTCAAAGCAATGTAATTGACTTGATGTTCGTGCGCCTCGGCCTCCTTGGAGTCAAGTTGACTCAAATCGTTCAACTCGGCCAGCGCCTTTTGCCGATACAACGCGTTGTCGTCCACCGCCATCTTGCAGTCCAGCGGCACAATGCGGCCATCGCCGGTCACTACCAACGGGTTGATCTCCAGCAGGGAAAGATCACACTCGACAAACAATCGGTAGCACGCCTTAATCAGCTTCACGCAAGCGCCAATCTGATCGCCGGACAACGCCAAGCCAAAGGCGATCTTGCGCGCTTGGTAATCCATCAGGTCGGAAACCGGGTTGACTGTCTCGCGCAGAATCTTGTCGGGCGTAGTGCGTGCCGCCTCCTCAATCTCCATGCCGCCTGCACTGGAGGCAACGATACCGATACGTTCTGCGGCGCGATCAACGGTGATAGAAAGATAAAGCTCGCGTGCGATCGGCAGGGTTTCCTCAATCAGCAGCGTACTCACCGGCTGTCCATCCGGCGCATTCTGGTAAGTCACCAAACGACGGCTCAGCAAGGATTGCGCCGTAACCGCCAGCTCATCGATCGACCGACACAACTTCACCCCACCCGCCTTGCCGCGTCCGCCAGCATGCACCTGGGCCTTGATCACCCAGGCATCACCACCCAACTCGGCGGCCGCTGCGACGCACTGCCCCGGTTCATTGATCGTCACACCGCGTGGCGTAACCATGCCAAAGTCGCGCAACACCGCTTTAGCTTGATATTCATGCAAATTCATAGCGTTTCACCTATAAGAATGCCGACCATTGTATCCCGAGGCCATGCTCAGGTAGCATCCCCTCCACCCAAACACGGCGAGTGTCAAACATGTCCGAAATCCTAATCCTGTATTACTCCCCGCACGGTAGCGTGCAACAGTTGGCGCGCCACATCGCCCATGGTGTGGAATCGATCTCCGGTTGTCAGGCCCGTTTGCGCACCGTACCCCGCGTGGCAACCGAGGTGGATGCCCCCGGCAAACCCGTCCCCGACGAGGGCGCACCCTATGCCACGCTAACGGATCTGGAAGAATGCGCCGGCCTGGCTCTGGGCTCACCCACCCATTTCGGCAACATGGCCGCTGCGTTGAAGCATTTCATCGATGGCACTACGCCGTTATGGATGAAAGGCACTCTGATCGGTAAACCCGCTGCCGTCTTCACGGCCACGGCCTCACTGCACGGGGGCCAGGAAACCACGCTGACTTCGATGATGTTGCCGCTCTTACACCACGGCATGGTTATCCTCGGTCTGCCCTATTCCAATCCAGAGCTAGTAAGCACTCGCTCTGGGGGAACGCCCTATGGGGCATCGCATCTATCCGGGAAAATGGGCGATGAGCCCATCACCGAAGACGAACGCAAGCTCGCCTTCGCGCTGGGTCGCCGGCTGGCCGAAACCACACTGAAGCTGGCATGATCCGGCCAGACAACTCAACCGCAACGAAAGTGTCACCCGCCCAGGAGGCACGCGCATTTGCCCGCAAATGCCATCACGGGGTGCTATCCACCCTATCCAAACGCCTTGAAGGCTTTCCGTTTGGTTCGGTGTCGCCCTTCATGCTCGATGCGGCTGGCAGCCCCATCATCCTTATCTCCAACCTTGCCGAGCACAGCAAAAACCTGTCCGCAGACGCGCGCTGTTCGCTGATCTTGCAGCCCTTCACGACCGATATGCAATCCACTGGCCGCGTCACCGTGATCGGCCATGCCGAGAAACTGTCCGCGGATGACAAGGCGGCGCTAGGTCCGATCTATCTGGAGCAGTTTCCACAGGTCGCCGAATATTTCTCCATGCATGACTTCTGTTTCTGGCGCATTCGCCCGCTCAAGGTACGCTGGATTGGCGGTTTTAGCCGCATCTACTGGGTGGAAGGAGATGCGTGGCGGGACCCGAATCACACTGCTCGGCGCGGCTAGGAATAGCGCGTATGCGACTCGAAACCGCCCAAAACATCAGTGCAGCCCTGCTCATTGCGCTGATCCTTCTCTGTCTTGCATGGGAACTCTGGCTGGCCCCCTTGCGGCCCCACGGTTCCTGGCTGGTGCTGAAGACCTTGCCCCTGCTGTTACCCCTCTTTGGCATCCTGCACGGTCGCCGCAAAGCCTATCAGTGGCTGAGTCTGCTGATCTGGTTCTATGCCATGGAAGGGAGTCTGCGCCTTGCCGTGGAGACCGGGCCGGCCCAATTCATGGCGGGCGCGGAACTCGTGCTCTCCCTGGGTCTATTTGCCAGTCTGGCGCTTTTTCTGCGTAAGAAACGCAACCCGTCAAGTCACAACAGTATCGTCTAATATATTGACATACATCAATCCCGTTCGTCTTGGCTCACCATGTCTGCATTGACGACAGGGATATCTCCTATTAGCATTCACTAACCTTTCAACTCACGGTAATGGCCATCATGAAACCACGCTTTCTGCATTTCCAATATCTTCCCATGTCCATACGGGTACTGTTTTCCATGGTTCTACTGGTCTTTGGTACTGGTTATCTGATGGCCATGATTCAAGTATGGGAATCACATGCCGGTAAAGACGGCAAGGCAATGCTGACGGCCGAAGACCTCGTCATCTCCTATAGCGGCAACCCGAACGGCACCAAGCTTGAGTCTGCTCTGCGCGGCCCAATGGCCGACATGCTGCCTGCGGAAAAACGCGAAGTAATTTTCACTTGGCTGCACAACAAGGCTCCGGCGGACGAATTTGACAGCAAGATCAACCCGATCCTGCAAGAGCATTGCATCGCCTGTCACAACCCCGAGGCCAACCCGCACCTGCCCGACCTGCGGACCGCAGACGCCGTCGCCAAGGTCACTGCCAAGGATGAAGGCATGAATGTGGCCACATTGGTACGCGTCTCCCACATCCACCTGTTTTCCATCACCTTCATCTTCTTCATCATCGGCTTCATTTACACCCATGCCTATGTGCGCCCGGCCTGGTTCAAATGCGTAGTCATCGCCACTCCATTCCTGTCACTGATCATCGACGTGGCCGCTTGGTACCTGACCAAGATCTGGACAGGCTTCGCCTGGGCCGTGATCATCGGGGGCGCGCTGTATGGAGTTGCATTCACGATCATGTGGATCACCTCCATGCGCCAGCTGTGGTTCTACAAGCTTCCACAAGATCTTATCGATAGCGAAGGGGATCTCCCTCGTATGAACAGCTAATCCAATCGTATGCCGCAGGGACTCGCCTGCGGTAGATAACAAAAAGGGCGCCCAGGGCGCCCTTTTTGTTATCTACCTCCCCAGCCCTTCAAACCGCGTGCGGCGTCTGCGGATGATGGCGCACCTCTCCGCCCATCAGCTTGTTAAGCGCGTTGAGATAGGCCTTGGCCGAGGCGATCACAATATCGGTATCGGCCCCCTGACCGTTAACAATACGGCCTGCCTTATTAATCCGTACGGTGACCTCACCCTGGGAATCCGTCCCGCTGGTAATGTTGTTTACGGAATACAGCAACAGGTCACTCTGTGAACGCACGATCGACTCAATGGCACAGAATGCTGCATCCACCGGCCCACTCCCATCCGCCGCCGCACGCTGTTCGACCCCGTTGTCCGTCAGCACTAACACAGCATGCGGAGTCTCCCCGGTCTCAGAGCAGACCCGCAGTGACATCAGATGGAAGCGTTCTTCATGATCGGCCGCCGCCTCATCGGACACCAAGGCTTGCAGATCTTCATCAAAAATTTCGTGCTTCTTGTCGGCCAGATCCTTGAAACGGGCAAAGGCCGTGTTCAGCGCCTCTTCGGAACCCAGTTCAACACCCAACTCCTTCAACCGGCTCCTGAACGCATTGCGCCCGGAGTGCTTGCCCAACACCATGCGGTTGGCCGTCCAGCCCACATCCTCGGCCCGCATGATCTCGTAGGTCTCGCGATGCTTCAGGACGCCGTCCTGATGAATACCGGACTCGTGCGCGAAGGCGTTGGCCCCGACAATAGCCTTGTTAGGTTGCACCGCGAAACCTGTAATCGATGCGACCAATCGCGAGGCCGGGACGATCTGTGTCGTATCAATGCGTGTATCGCACACGAACAGGTCCTGACGGGTTCGCACAGCCATCACCACCTCTTCCAGTGCAGCGTTACCGGCGCGTTCGCCTAAACCGTTTATGGTGCACTCCACCTGGCGTGCGCCCTTCATCACAGCGGACAGGGAGTTGGCAACGGCAAGGCCCAAATCATTGTGGCAATGCACCGAGAAGATGGCCTGATCGGCGTTTGGAATGCGCTCGCGCAAATTGTGGATCAGGTCACCAAACTGCCACGGCAGGTTATAGCCCACGGTATCAGGGATGTTGATGGTGCGCGCCCCAGCCTTGATGGCCTGCTCGATCACCCGACACAAAAAATCCAGATCCGAGCGACCCGCATCCTCCGGCGAAAATTCAACATTATCGGTCCAATGCCGCGCCCATTGCACCGCCTGCACGGCCTGCGCGAGCACCTGCTCTGGCGTCATGCGCAACTTTTTTTCCATGTGGATGGGCGAGGTGGCGATGAAGGTATGGATGCGTCCGGAATTCGCCCCCTTCAAGGCCTCACCACAGCGGGCAATATCCCGCTCCAGTGCCCGCGCCAATCCACAGATCGTACTGTCCTTGATGGTGTCAGCAACGGCCTTGACCGACTCGAAATCGCCATTACTAGCCGAAGGGAAACCCGCCTCGATCACATCCACGCGCATCTTTTCCAATTGCCGGGCTATGCGCACCTTCTCATCACGCGTCATGGACGCGCCGGGACTTTGCTCCCCATCGCGGAGTGTGGTATCAAAAATAATCAACGAATCGTTCATGGCATACTCCATATGTCACAGGACGCAACCGCAGGTCGCAACCAAAACCGCCTCAGGCAACCGGCGAATAGACAAACAAAAGGGGGGAGAATCAGATTTGCCCGCGTACGGGCAGCCGCTTCAGCAGACGGCTGCAAGACAAGAGGCTGAGGCATGAATAGCATCGCATGGTTCGCAATATACGACCCCGCCACGCTCAGGGCAAGTCTCCGCCGGACCCATCACGTTTGCAGGTGGTTTTGCGGGGCCAAAAGGCACAGACATAACCGGAGGCTGCATAGGCCAGAAACACCACCATCATCACCACAGGCGGGTCGATGGCAATCAGGGCAAAAATCAGCGCAATGGTCACAATCGTGAAGAAAGGAACACTGCGGCGCAGATTGATATCCTTGCCACTGTAGTAACGGAAACTGCTGACCATGGAAAGGCCCGCAAACACGGTGATCAGCCAAGCAACCCAGCGAATGTCGGCCCCAACGACCCCTTTATCGATGCCCACCCAGACGAGACTGGCAATCAAGGCTGCCGAGGCGGGGCTTGGAAGACCTTGGAACCAGCGCTTGTCGGCAATCCCCACCTGGGTGTTGAAACGAGCCAGACGCAAGGCGGCAGCCGCACAATAGACAAAGGCCGCGATCCAGCCCAATTTTCCCATCGTGCTCAGGGCATAACTATAAACAGTGACCGCCGGCGCAACCCCGAAGGACACCATGTCGGAAAGCGAATCATATTCAGCGCCAAAGGCACTCTGTGTATTGGTCATGCGTGCCACACGGCCATCCAGGCTGTCGAGAACCATGGCGATAAAGATGGCCACCGCTGAATGCTCGACATGCCCATTCATGGCTTGGATCACAGCATAAAAACCTGCGAACAGCGCGCCTGTGGTCAACAGATTAGGCAACAGGAACACCGCCCGCCTACGCCGTTTCTCACCAGCCAGCGGGGCTGATTCTAGGTCTTCGTTAAAACCTTCCTGGTTCATGCCAATGTCGCCAGCACCGTACTACCTGACGACACCTTCTCACCCAAGGTAACGCGCGGCTTGCTACCTAGTGGCAGATACAGGTCAACCCGTGAACCGAAGCGGATAAAACCATAGCGCTCACCGCGGGCCAAT
>SXRG01000028.1 GCA_005793645.1 Burkholderiales bacterium | reverse complement strand
GGCGTTCGGCGAGATTCTCGAAACCTTGCGGGGTCTGGAAGACGAGATCGACGCGCGGCGCTGAATGCGTCAGGCCGGGCGCTTGGTGGTTTTCCGCTGCCTGCCGATGGGCGTAACGCTGGCTTCGGCCTGCGGCTTGGCGCAGTAGTCGGCCCAGGCTTTCATCAGATGCACACGCTTGTCGAGAAGATCGCCGCGCCGGTAGGCGGCTTCCACCTTGTCCGGCAGGCTGTGCGCCAGGGTATGTTCGCAGACCTCGCGCGGGAAGTTGATCGATTCGGCGCACCAGTCGCGGAAGGTGGAGCGGAAGCCGTGCACGGTAATGTCGGTGCGCTTCATCCGCAGCAGCACGGCGGTGAGGCTCATGTCCGACAGCGCGGCATTTTCTTTCGCGCCGGGGAAGACTAGATCGCCCTCGCGCGGCAAGTCGTTGAGCAGGGCGATAGCGGATGCTGTGAGCGGAACGCGGTGTTCCTTGCCCATCTTGATGCGTTCGGCCGGCACCACCCAGAGGCCGGCATCGAGGTCAATTTCTGCCCAGGTCGCGCCGCGCACTTCGCCGGAACGGGCAGCAGTGAGAATCGTGAATTCCAATACGCGCCCCGCCGTGCCAACCTGTTTGCGTAGCTCAACCATGAACGCGCCGATCTCGCGCCACGGTAGCGCCGGGTGATGCGCGACCTTGGCAATCTTGTTGGGGTTGGCCAGCAGGTTTTCCAGATGGCCGCGCCAGCGTGCCGGGTTTTCGCCCTGGCGGTATTTGCTGACGGTGGCCCAATCGAGAATCTTCTCGATGCGCCCGCGCAGGCGGGTGGCGGTTTCGGTCTTGGTCTCCTAGATCGGCCCCAGCACCTTGACCAGCAGCGCGGTATCGACCTCGGCCACCGGCAGGGTGCCGATGATCGGGCTGGCGTAGGCGTTGAGTGTGTTGGTCCATTGGTCACCATGCTTGGCGTTCTTCCATCCCGCCTTGTGCGCAAGAATGTAAGCCTCGGCGCACTGGTCAAAGGTCATCATCTTGGCGTCGGCCAGCGCGGCGGCGATCTGGTTCTGCTTCTTGGCCGCCAAAGGATTGATGCCATCGAGGAGCAGCTTCCGCGCGTCCAGCGCCTTCTGCCGCGCCTCGGCCAAGCTCACCGTATGCGTCGGCCCCAGTCCCATCCCGAACGGCTTGCCGGCCACCATGTAACGCAACAACCAAGACTTCGCGCCCGTGGCAGTGATCTGGAGCGTCAAACCGCCCCCGTCGCCATACAACCCCGGCTTGGTGAGCTTGCTGACTTGCAGTGCTGAAAGTCGTTGCTGTTGGCGTGCCATGCTATCCGCTCCACTATCAAAATGGCTATCAACGGATTTAACGGGATCGTAAAGAACTATCTTGGACGCTGCTATTTCGTATCTTGTTGTTATGTATGCTACTTTGCGGACTCTACGGAACTCTGCCGGACTGCTATCAGGCGGACGTCCACTCCGCCAACAATATAGCAACGACGCGCCTTTTGGCGCGTTTTTGTTTTCTACATACCCAAAGACATATCCAAAAATTGTTCGGTTCATTGGTCTTTTTTTATCTAACCATGTGAGTGTACAAATGGGGAAAAGCTTGTCTGGAGGGTAATCCCCCCATTTTCAGAGGGGCTCAGAAGCAGAGTCATGCGGCTATGGCCAGCCGTTGTTTCGGGGAGGACATCGCCCAAGGCTATATGTGGGCGGAAATAGTTGTAGTTGTGTATCCATCGGGTGGTACATAGCCTGATAGCCTGCTTCTTTACCTAGTCTGACAAAAGGCGTTGAGAGAGCCATTTATGGCGTGCCCGAGTGGTGAATAAATCAACCTTTCCTAAGGATTAATAAGCATCTTTTTGCGCCCGCAGGGCGGTAAAGGTGGACAGCGTATCTGGACATTCCAAGAGGGTTTGTAGTCCTTGTTCATGGCAGCGCAGAAAGGGGTTGCGGCGCTTTTCGTTGCCAAGGTGAACGGGTAAGGTCGGCTGGCCGCTGCGGCGCAAGGCGCGTGTTTCATGCTCCCATTCCTGCAGGGCCAGATGCTCTGGCTCAAGATCTCGGGCGAATGCCAGGTTGGCGAGGGTGTATTCGTGCGCTGGACAGATCTGGGTTGCATCCGGGAGCGCGGTCAAACGCTCCAGGCTGGCGAGCATCTGAGCCGGTGTGCCTTCAAACAGACGGCCGCAGCCACAGGAAAATAGGGTGTCGCCACAAAGTAGGATATCTTGGGTGTGGAAACACAGGTGGCTTAGCGTGTGCCCGGGGGTGGCTATTACATCGATCTCTAGAGCCAGTTCTTGAAATGAAATACGCTCGCCGTCTGTTACGGGCTGTACGCGAGCGGTCAGGGTAGGGTGTGCCGGGCCGTAGGTGGGTACACTGGGGAGGTCCGCTAGGCCACCGCAGTGGTCGGCGTGATGATGGGTAAGGAGGATGCCTGCGAGGTGCAAGCGCCGTTCGGTCAACCACGCTAGAATGGGCACCGCAGCACCAGGGTCCACTACGATGCATGACCGCTGGTCGTGCAGGAGCCAAACATAATTGTCGGACAGGATGGCAATCGACTCGAGCTGGAGCATAACCGGATTGGAACAAGCCCTTCTGTCAGCGTCAACTACAACCGGCCCATGGCTAGATAGCCCCTTGGGTCGCTATGCGCGTGACTGCGAGCAACGCTGGTTTGATGCAACGACAGCAGACTTGTTTGGATTCAATGCATTGCAGATTGGTCTTCCGGTTATGGATGCACTTTCTGCCAATCGTATGTCGCACCGATTTTGCCTAGATCACCACGCTGGGGCGATTCGTGGCCAGCCTGAAATGCTGCCGTTTGCGACGCAGAGCCTGGATCTTGTTGCCTGTCCGCATGTGTTGGAGTTTTCCGCCTATCCGCATCAGGTTCTGCGTGAGGTGGAACGGGTCCTACGTCCCGAGGGCCGCGTACTGATTACGGGTTTTAATCCGGCCAGCCTCTGGGGCCTACGGCGCTTGCTGCATACAAAAGAGGCCCCTTGGAATGGTCAGTTTCTGCGTTTGGCGCGGGTCAAGGACTGGCTGGCTTTGCTAGGATTTGAGATCGTGGCCGGGCGTATGGGCTGTTATGCGCTGCCCATTAACCGCATCGGCTGGCCACAACGGTTTCGCTGTTTGGAGGCGGCTGGTGATCGTTGGTGGGCTTTAGGCGGCGGCGTGTATATGTTACATGCGGTCAAGCGAGTCACTGGTGTGCGCCTTATCGCCCCACGCCGCAGCCCGACCTGGCAAGGGCAGTCGGTGCTGGTGCCGGGCGCCGGGCCGGTACAGCATAATCAACTCATGAATAAAGGTAGCGATGATCAATACGGAAACAACGGATACGGAAATGACGACGATGATCAGCGGGCGCGTGGACATGTACACCGACGGGTCCTGTAAGGGTAACCCAGGGCCTGGCGGTTGGGGCGTGCTGTTGCAGTATGGCGAGCATCGCCGCGAACTTTGTGGTGGCGAGGCGAATACGACCAATAATCGGATGGAACTTCTTGCAGTGATTGAGGGCTTAGCGGCCCTTACACGGCGTTGCGAGATCCATGTTCATACCGATTCACAATATGTCCAAAAAGGCATTTCCGAGTGGATTCAGGGCTGGAAACGACGGGGATGGCGAACGGCCGCCGGTCAGCCGGTCAAAAATCAGGACCTCTGGCAACGCCTTGACGCGTCCGTGACCGGGCAGAATATCGTTTGGCACTGGGTCAAGGGTCACGCGGGTCATCCCGGTAACGAGGCGGCTGATCGGCTTGCGAATCAGGGTGTTCCATCAGGGCAGGTATCCTGATGCGCCGGATTGTTCTGGATACCGAAACTACCGGGCTTGATCCGGCTCAGGGGCATCGTGTCATCGAGATTGGCGCGATTGAGATGCTTGATCGGCAGCCGACGGGTCGCATCTACCATGTTTACCTCAACCCGGAGCGTGCGGTCGATCCCGGGGCCCAGGCTGTGCATGGTCTATCCAATGAATTTCTCGCCGACAAGCCGGCCTTTTCCGAACAGGTGGATGCCTTCTTGGCCTTTGTTGATGCCGCCGAGCTGATTATCCACAACGCCCCGTTCGACTTGGGCTTTCTGAACGCCGAACTGGGGCGTCTCGACCGGAGCGATCTGTCGGCTTGTACGCTGGGCGTGACCGATACCCTGAAGATGGCGCGGCAACTTCACCCCGGCCAAAAGAATAACCTCGATGCACTGTGTCGCCGTTACAGTGTGGATAACTCAGGGCGCAAATATCACGGTGCCTTGCTGGACTCCGAACTTCTGGCTGAGGTCTGGCTGGCGATGACGCGCGGCCAGGAAACCCTGGCCATCGATCCAGTTGTCATGGCTCCGCAGGCCTTCAAACTGGCTGGTGTGAACGCCGTTCAACTACGGGTGATTGAGCCAAGCCCTATAGAGATGGAAGCTCATGCCAGTTACCTGATCGCCCTCAGCAAGGAAAGCAAGAAGGAATTACCCGCCTGGTAACTACTGGCCGCTTTGTTTTACGGTTGTTTGGTAACCCTCCATTTTCAGAAAAAACAGAAGTGGAATTATGCCGCTACGCCCCAGCCGGCTGCGCGCAGGACTTGCTTGAGGGTGTCCTGGGAGGTGAGCTTTGGGTCAAAGCAAACCTCGGCCTGGCCCGCGCCAAGATCAACCTGAGCTTTGGTAACACCCTGTTGTTCGGTGAGTTTGCGTTCGACGCTGCTGGCGCAGCCCATGCAGGTCATGCCGGAGATATTGAGGGTCAGGGTTTCCATCGTGGGTTCCAATGATGTGGTCGGGGCTTAACTTAATCCCTGGATGAGGGATTCTATAGCGGCTAGCCGTTCCGGCAAACCCGGGCAGGCGATAGTGATGCGGATGCGGTCGGGGCCGGCTAGCTTGCAGTCACGGCGGGACTGGATCAGGGTGATGATGCGCATCGGGTCAATGGGCGGTTTGGGCACAAATTGTACGGTGAGCCCGGTTTCGCTGGCATCCAGACGGCGAATTCCTAGCGGCTGGATGCGGATCCGCAGGCGATGCGCGGCCAATAGGACTTCCGCCGGTTCGGGGAGTAGGCCAAAACGATCAATCATCTCTTCCTTGAGCGCTATCAGGGTACTCTCATCGCTGGCACTGGCGAGGCGCTTGTAGATGACCAAGCGTTCGTGCACATCGTTGCAATAGACCTCGGGTAGACGCGCCGGAAGGTGTAGGTTGATCTCGGCCATCACTGCCAACGGGGCATCCATGTCGGGTTGCTGACCGGACTTGAGTGCCTCGACCGCTTGGGTCAGCATGTCACTGTACAGGTTGAAGCCAACCTCTTGCATCTCACCGCTTTGGGATTCGCCCAGGACCTCACCGGCGCCACGAATCTCCAGATCCTGCATGGCTAGGTGAAATCCGGATCCCAGTTCTTCCATTTGGCAGATGGCCTCCAAGCGCTTGTGGGCCTGGCGCGAGATGCTCGCCTCGCCGGGTGGTGTCAGCAGATAGGCATAGGCCTGGTGGTGTGAGCGGCCAACGCGTCCGCGCAATTGGTGTAACTGGGCGAGACCAAATTTATCGGCACGATGCATGAGGATGGTGTTGGCGGTCGGTATATTGATGCCTGTCTCGATGATGGTGGTGCACAGCAACAGGTTGAAGCGCTGATGGTAGAAGTCGCGCATTACATGTTCCAACTCACGCTCCGCCATCTGGCCATGCGCTACCGCAATGCGCGCCTCCGGCAACAGTTGTTCCAGACGAGTCCGCATGGCGAGGATGGTCTCTACTTCGTTATGCAGGAAATAGATCTGTCCGCCGCGTTTCAGTTCACGCAGGACCGCTTCGCGGATCAGCCCGTCTGACTCGGGCTGGACAAAGGTCTTGATCGCCAGCCGTTTTGAGGGTGCCGTGGCGATGACCGAAAAATCGCGGATGCCTTCCAGCGACATGGCCAGGGTACGGGGAATGGGCGTGGCCGTGAGGGCCAGACAATCGACCTCTGCGCGCAGGCTGCGCAGGACCTCTTTTTGGCGTACTCCGAAGCGATGCTCTTCATCAATGATGACCAGACCCAGACGAGCCAGGCGAACCTCTGGCTGCAATAGCTTGTGGGTGCCGATGACAATATCGACACTGCCCTTGGCCAGTCCGGCTAGGGCCGCATTGATCTCTTTGCTGGAACGGAAGCGCGACAGTTCGGCGATGCGCACCGGCAGGTCAGAAAAACGGTCAGAAAAGGTCTGGAAGTGCTGTTCAGCGAGCAGGGTGGTTGGGCACAGCACAATTACCTGTTTGTTGTCAGCCACGGCGGCAAAGGCAGCACGCAGAGCCACCTCGGTCTTGCCGAAACCAACATCACCGCAGACCAGGCGATCCATCGGTTGGCTGGAACGCATGTCGGCCAGTACGGCCTCAATGGCGGCGGCCTGATCCGGGGTTTCATCAAAGCCAAAGCCTTCGGCGAAGGTGGTCATTTCGGTCTCGCGCCAGTCAAACTGATAGCCCTCGCGAGTAGCACGCAGGGCGTAAAGGTTCAGTAGCTCGGCGGCGGTATCCCGGGCCTTTTCCTGGGCGCGTCGTTTGGCCTTTTCCCACTGCGGGCTACCCAGGGCATGTAATGGCGCGTGTTCCGGATCGGCGCCCAGGTAGCGGGCGATGAGGTGCAGATGGGCAACCGGCACAAACAGTTTGTCGCCCTTGGCATATTCCAAGTGCAGTAATTCTTCGTCACCCTCACCCAGATTGAGGGTTGTCAGCCCTAGGTAACGGCCGATGCCATGTTCGGTATGTACGACGGGATCACCCAGCTTGAGCTCGGAGAGGTCTCGGATCAGTCCCTGGATGGGCGGCTTGCGCGATTCGCGGCCACGGCGTTGCTGCGGCGAGCGGGCATACAACTCGGTCTCGGTGAGCAGGCAATGCCCTGAGTGGCTATCGATAAAACCGGCCGCAAGGGGGCCGGTGGTTAGGATCAGCGCCGGGCTTGTGCCTCTCTCTGCACCGACCCCTGTAGTCAACCTGGGGGGTGACTCTGATACGGGTCCTTCTTGGGATACCGTCAAAATGCCATGTTCAGCAAGGGCGTTGGCCAGTGTTTCGCGGCGCCCCAGGCTCTCGGCCACTAGCACTGTGGTTCCTGAATAGCTGCGCAAGTGTGCTGACAGACGGGCATAGGGGAGAGCATCGCGACGATCGGTCTGCACGGCCGGGGCCGGGTGCCAAGGTAGGGCAGGTCCGGTGGCCAGGGTCTCAATTAGTTCGATGCGCGCCCGGGGCTGCAGGGCAGCAAAGAGCTGTTCTACGGCCAAAAAAACCTCGGTCGGTGGCAGTAGGGGGCGTTCACGGTCGCCGGACAAGAGTTGATAGCGCTGTCCCGCTTCATGCCAAAAGGTTTCGGCGGCACGGTGGGTGTCGCCGTGCAGGATGACTCCGACTGCAGCCGGCAAGTAGTCAAAGAGGCAGGCCGTTGCGCTAAAAAACAGGGGCAGGGCGTATTCGATCCCGGCCGGGGCCAGTTTGTTTGAGACATCCTTGTACATCCGGGAACGCGCCGGATCACCCTCGAAGCGGTCACGAAAATTGGCTCGGAAGGTTGTGATTCCCGCCTCGTCGAGAGGGAACTCTCGCGCCGGCAATAAACGCATCTCGCCTACCTTATACAGGGTGCGCTGGGTATCGGGATCGAAGGTGCGAATCGACTCGATTTCGTTATCGAATAATTCGATGCGATAGGGCAGGGTCGAACCCGTCGGAAAGAGGTCGAAGATTCCACCGCGCAGGGCAAACTCGCCTGGGCTATAGACCTGACTTACCGCGCAATAGCCGGCCGCGATCAGGCGAGTGCGCAAGGCATCGGCATCGAGACGATCCCGGGGCTTGTAGAGGAAGGCCTGGGCAGAAAGAAACGCCGTGGGCGCCAGCCGTTGCATGGCCGTCGCCACCGGCGCGATTAAACAGTCCAGTTCGCCCTGCAAACTGTGCCAAAGGGTCGCCAAGCGCTCAGAGACCAGGTCCGGGTGGGGCGATATTGGGTCATAGGGCAGGGTTTCCCAGTCTGGGAAAAGACCCACGGCCAGATTGGGGACAAACCAAGGGATTTCATGGGCTAGGCGCTGCGCATCGGCTGCCGTCGCCGTCAACACTAGGAGGCGCTGGCGTGTCACCGATCCTGATTTGGGACGCAGAAGGTCCGCGATAAGGGCGGCATCGGCAGAGCCGGGTGGCAGAGAAAGGGATAGGCGTTGCCCGGGGGGCGGAAGGCGGAGGGGTGAAGCATCGGTCATGGGCCGATTATAAAGGGCTGTAGATCTGGCTTATCATGCCGGCCATGTCCACAACTGAACTTTTCACCCTGCTTACCATGGCCGCCTTGGTTTGGTTTTGGTTCGACGGCCTGAAGGCACGCGAGATCGCCGTGGTATTTGCCCGTGCGACCTGTGAGCGAGCTGGTTTGCAGTTTCTCGACGAGACGGTGGCTCTGCGTTCCTTGCGAACGACACGCGATGCTTATGGTCACTTGGTTTGGAAACGCCTCTATGGCTTTGAATTTTCCCGTACCGGCGTGGATCGTCTTCAGGCTACCGTTGTGCTGCACGGCAGCATCCCTGTGAGCGTGGATCTGCATCGCTCAGTGGACATCCCCAGCAACAATGTCGTGCCTTTTGTTGTGCCGTTTTTGCGCGCCGCACCCGATCCCTGTGGCAGGGGATCCTGCAGCGATGGAAGCCGCTTGCGGTTAGAATGCAATCCGTTGGAAATTGATCCATTAGCACCTTATTCATTCCCTGCTCGAGAAACTCAAATGACCTTGGTTCGTCCCTTCCTCGCACTGCGCCCCGCGCCTGGCCGCGCCCCCGAAGTTGTAGCGCCGCCTTACGATGTGTTGAATACCGAGG
Source organism: Burkholderiales bacterium (assembly GCA_005793645.1). GTDB lineage: Bacteria > Pseudomonadota > Gammaproteobacteria > Burkholderiales > Thiobacillaceae > QYQG01. Next base: position 13,428 of record SXRG01000028.1, on the reverse strand, counting down.
AGGCGCGTGCCTTGGCGGTTGGGCGGCCGTACAGTTTTTTGCACATTTCCAAACCTGAAATTGATCTTCCGGCAGAAACCGACCCCTATGCGCCCGAGGTGTATGCCAAGGCGGCAGAAAACCTGCGGGCGATGATCGCGGCCGGTATCCTGGTTCAGGACGATGTACCGTGCTACTACGCCTATCGTCTGATCATGGGCGACCATGTGCAGACCGGCATCGTGGCGGCTGCCTCGGTGGCCGATTACGACGCCAATCGTATCCGCAAGCACGAATTCACCCGCCCGGACAAGGAAGACGATCGTGTCCGCCAGATCGAGGCCCTCAACGCCCAGACTGGCCCAGTCCTATTAGCTTACCCGAACGCACCCGAGATTGATGCCCTTCTGAATGCGGCGACTCAGGCTGTGCCGGATGCTGATGCAACGGCCGAAACGGGTGTACGACATAGCCTGTGGGTGATTCGCGATGCGGCCAGCGTGGCGCGTCTGACGGCCCTGTTTGATGCCTTGCCTGCGCTCTATATCGCTGATGGCCATCATCGCTCGGCCTCCGCGAGCCGTATTTGTGCCGCGCGCAAGGCGGCCAATCCGCAGCACAGCGGCGAGGAGGCGTATAACTATTTCCTCACGGTGATCTTCCCTGATCACCAGATGCAGATCCTCGATTACAACCGTGTTATCAAGGACTTGAATGGTTTGAGCGAGGCCGAGTTTCTGAACCGGATCGCCGCCAACTTTTCCATTACGATCGCCGATGGTCCGGTCAAGCCGGCGCAACCGCGCGAATTTGGCCTCTACATGGGCGGCAGCTGGCGGCGCCTGCACATTCATCCCAGCCTGGTTCCCACGGATCCGGTTGAACGGTTAGATGTGAGTTTGCTGCAAAACCATTTGATTGCGCCGATCTTGGGCATCACCGATCCGCGTCGAGACAAGCGCATCGATTTTGTCGGCGGCATTCGGGGCCTTGCCGAACTCGAAAAGCGGGTGGATTCGGGCGATATGGCCGTGGCCTTTGCCCTCCATCCGACTCACATGGAGCACCTGATGGCTGTGGCCGATGCCAATCAGGTCATGCCGCCCAAGTCCACCTGGTTCGAGCCGAAACTGGCTGACGGGATGGCCTCACATCTGCTTTGAACCCTTTCCAGGCACTGTATGCCCCGGTTCCATGCGCTAATCCCCGCCGCTGGCAGTGGTCGTCGTATGGGCCACGCCTTGCCCAAACAATATCTGGAGTTGCAGGGCCGGCCACTGCTCTGGCATACCCTGCAGGTGTTCGAACGATACCCGGAGATTGCCTCCATTCATGTCGTCGTCGCGCCGGACGACACTGTATGGACGCGGCATGATTGGTCCGGATGCCACAAGTTACGCTTGCATCGTTGTGGTGGTGAGACCCGGGCACAAAGTGTCTTGGCCGGACTGCGGGCTATGGAGGCCGCTGAGGAGGATTGGGTCCTGGTTCACGATGCAGCACGCCCCTGTTTGACCCGGACTGCACTCAATCGACTTATAACTACATTGCGTGACGATAGCGTGGGCGGAATCCTTGCTATTCCCGTGGCCGATACCCTGAAACGGGCCGGGGAGGGTGGTCGTATCGCCACGACAGTGGCCCGGACCGGGCTTTGGGGGGCACAAACTCCGCAGATGTTTCGTCGGGGTATGTTGATGCAGGCTTTGGCTCAAGCGAGTGCAGAGGTAACGGACGAGGCCTCGGCTATCGAGGCCTTGGGAATCGCGCCGCTGTTGGTAGAAGGCGATCCGGCCAATCTCAAGGTGACGCACCCGGCTGACCTAGCGCTGGCGGCGCGCTACCTTGAGTTGGAAATGTCCCGTGGAGGATGAGGATTACATGCGTCTGGCCCTTGGCCAGGCCGAGTTGGCCCGTGCGGCGGGTGAGGTTCCGGTCGGCGCGGTCGTGGTGGATGCAGACGGCACGGTGATTGGGTCGGGATTCAATCAGCCCATCGGGACGCATGATCCTACTGCTCATGCAGAAATCCGGGCCCTGCGCGCTGCCGCTCAACAAAAAGGAAATTACCGGTTACCGGGTTGCAATCTGTTTGTGACCCTGGAACCCTGTGCCATGTGCGTCGGTGCAATCCTGCATGCCCGTATCGCACGGGTGGTCTATGGCGCGACTGACACTAAGACAGGGGCAGCCCATAGCGTGTTGAAGCTCTTTGACGAGGGGCAGATAAATCATCAAACCCGTGTTGAGGGCGGAGTGCTAGCGGAAATCTGTGCCACCCGGTTGCGTGACTTCTTTGCTGAACGGCGGCGAAAATCCGTTTGTAGCCATGGGGATTGTGCATGAGAGTTAACATTCATACAAACAGTCAGTCCATTGAATTGATAACTAAAAATGGATCGCAGAAGTGGCCTATATCCACGGCGGCTCGTGGTCTTGGGGAAGGGAAGGGCTCTTATTGCACCCCACGCGGAGCGCATATCGTTCGCGCTCGGATCGGCGCGGGTTGCCCGATCAACACCGTTTTTGTCGGGCGTCGTCCGACCGGCGAGATCTACACGCCGGAATTAGGCCGTGCGGAACTCGGACGCGATTGGATCTTGACCCGTATCCTGTGGCTTTCCGGTCGGGAGGTGGGATTCAACCGCCTGGGTGATTGCGACACCATGCAGCGCTACATTTACATCCATGGGACACCTGACGAGAGCTTTGAACCGATACCGCGTTCACACGGCTGCATCCGTATGCGTAATGCGGATCTGATTGCGCTGTTTGATCAGGTGCCGGCGGGGACGCCGGTGTTCATTACAGAGGAGTAGGGGCTCAGGCCTTGTTCTCCAGGAAGCGCTCGACATCCAGCGCGGCCTGACAGCCGGAGGCCGCACTGGTTACCGCCTGCTTGTAGATCATGTCCTGTACATCACCTGCCGCGAATACGCCCGGAATGCTGGTTTGAGTGGCATTACCCAGGCGCCCACCCTGGGTTACGATATAGCCGTGATCCAGTTCAAGTTGACCGGAAAAGATGTCCGTGTTGGGCTTGTGGCCGATGGCGATGAAGATGCCGGATAGGGCAATGTCCTTGGTTGATCCGTTGTTGTGACGCAGACGCATCCCGGTCACGCCACTGGCATCACCCAATACCTCGTCAATATTGCTATTTAATTCAAGAATGATCTTCCCTTCCTTCACGCGCTCCATCAGGTGATCAACCATGATGCGCTCAGCCTTGAAGGTGTCACGGCGGTGTACCAGGGTGACCTTGCTGGCGATGTTGGACAGGTAGATGGCTTCCTCAACCGCGGTGTTTCCTCCACCAATCACGGCGACTTCCTGGTTTTTGTAAAAGAAACCATCGCAGGTGGCGCATCCGGAGACCCCGCGACCCATGAATTTCTCTTCGGAGGGCAATCCTAGGTACATGGCCGAGGCACCGGTCGCAATAATCAGCGCATCACAGGTATAGGTATCGGTATCGCCGATGAGGGTAAAGGGGTGCTCATTCAGTCGGACGGTATGAATATGATCAAACAGGATCTCGGTGCCAAAGCGTTCGGCGTGCCTCTGAAAGCGTTCCATTAATTCAGGCCCTTGGACACCATCGACATCGGCCGGCCAGTTGTCAACCTCGGTTGTTGTCGTGAGTTGGCCGCCTTGCTGCATACCGGTAATGATGACCGGATTCAGGTTGGCGCGCGCGGCGTAGATGGCGGCGCTGTAACCGGCCGGTCCGGATCCGAGGATAAGTAGCCGACTGTGTTTTGACATGGGTGTGATCTCCGAGAGGTGATTGCAGCGAATGGCCCTATTTTACGCAAGATCGGATAGGGCAGATCGGCTTTCTCACAAGGCCCCTGTTAATTCCTTTATTTAACATAATATACATTATGGCGTTTATAGTAAGTCCGTGCAAAGGAAGAGCCGTAGCGCCAAAGCCCGACTGCCTCTATAGTGTTACCCCATGCCTTCCGCCATTTTCAAGCGCCTTACCACGCCTACTCGTAACACGAGGGTGCATCGAGTTACTACGCCAATGCGTACGCGCGTCCTACGCGAGGCTGTATGGCTCATGTCGCTCACCACAGCAATCTATTTGTTGATGACATTGGTGACGCACACATTAAATGATCCAGGATGGTCCCGGACCGGACAGAATGAGGAAGTTGTTAATTTAGGTGGCCGCTTTGGTGCCTGGCTAGCGGACCTTCTCTATTATCTATTTGGTCACTCGGCCTGGTGGTGGATGGCCCTGGCCGCGCTTGGTGTGATTTGGTCCTGGCAGATCATGCGTGCCTTGCCAGACGAAAATCCTCCCCATCCGCACGGCGCCCTTATCCTGTCGGGTTTCCTGTTAACCTTGCTTGCCAGTGCCAGTCTTGAGGCCATGCGTTTTCACTCCTGGGCGGCGAACCTGCCGTATCGATCCGGTGGCATCCTGGGGCAGGGTCTTGAAGGGCTGTTGCGTAAAGGTTTTGGCTTTGATGGTGCCACCCTCTTCCTCATGGCCAGCTTGGCGATTGGCCTGTCGCTATTTAGTGGTTTGTCGTGGTTCAATCTTTGTGAGGGGATCGGGACTCGCCTGGAGCGTTTTGGTCAATATCTCGTTCAGTATTGGCAGGATCGGCAGGATCGTCGTGCCGGTCTCGAAGCTGGTAATCGCCGTGATGCCGCCGTCAATCTGGAGCGGGTCCGGATGACCCGTGATCCAGTCCTCAAGATTGAAAACCCCATGCCGGTTGTTGCGGCCGTGATACGCCCGGAAAAAGAACGCCAGACCCCTTTGTTCCGCGATACCCCGGATAGCCAGTTACCGCCGCTGCACCTCTTGGATGAGCCTGGTCAGAACACGGCGTCGTCGATTGACGAGGCCTCACTCACCGCCACTTCGCGCCTGATTGAACGCAAACTGGATGAATTCGGGGTCGATGTAAAGGTCCTTGCCGCCTACCCCGGGCCCGTTGTCACCCGTTATGAGATTGAACCGGCCTCTGGCGTCAAGGGCAGCCAGATCACCAATCTTTCCAAAGACCTGGCTCGCTCCTTGTCTGTGGTCAGTATCCGCGTGGTGGAAACCATTCCGGGTAAGAGTTGCATGGCTCTGGAGATTCCTAATACCCAGCGCCAGACCGTTCGTTTGTCCGAAGTCCTGGGTGCTAAGGTCTATCACGACCTTAACAGTCCACTCACCATTGCCCTTGGCAAGGATATCGGAGGGGTTCCCATCGTCGCCGATTTGGCCAAGATGCCTCATCTTCTGGTTGCTGGAACCACAGGGTCTGGCAAGTCCGTGGCCATCAATGCCATGATCTTGTCCCTTCTCTACAAGGCCGCACCGCGCGATGTGCGCCTCATCATGGTCGACCCCAAGATGCTGGAACTGTCTTCCTACGAAGGCATCCCACACCTTCTTGCCCCCGTGGTAACCGACATGCGCCTTGCAGGAACAGCGCTCAACTGGTGTGTGACCGAGATGGATCGCCGCTATAAACTTATGTCCACCATGGCGGTGCGCAACATCGCCGGCCTCAATCACAAGATCGCCGAGGCTGAAAAGGCCGGCGCGCCTCTGACCAACCCCTTCTCCCTCACCCCTGAGGCACCGGAACTCCTGACCCACCTTCCCTATCTCGTCGTCATCATCGACGAACTGGCAGACTTGATGATGGTTTCTGGCAAAAAGGTTGAGGAACTGATTGCCCGTTTGGCTCAGAAGGCGCGCGCCTCCGGTATTCATCTGGTCCTTGCCACGCAGCGCCCATCGGTTGATGTCATCACTGGCCTCATCAAGGCCAATATTCCGACCCGTATCGCCTTCCAGGTCAGTAGCCGCATCGACTCGCGCACCATCCTCGACCAGCAGGGCGCGGAATCCCTGTTGGGCATGGGCGATATGTTGTATCTGCCGCCGGGTCATGGGGTCCCGACCCGTGTTCATGGCGCCTTCGTTTCCGACGATGAAGTGCATCGCGTGACAGCCTTTCTGCGCGAACTGGCCCCACCGAACTATGATGAGAGCGTCCTTTATCAAGTCGAGGACAATGAGGGCGACGAGGCCGAATCCGGAAACGCCGAGTCCGACCCGCTCTATGACGAGGCCGTTGCTATCGTTATGCGGACCCGTCGTGCCTCCATCTCCGCTGTTCAGCGTCACCTGCGCGTCGGCTATAACCGTGCCGCGCGCCTGATTGAGGCGATGGAAGCCGCCGGTATTGTCTCCCCCATGCAAACTAATGGAAACCGAGAAGTTATCGGCCCCCGTCACGACCATGAATAAAACCCTCTGTGCCCTCATCCTGTTGAACTTGGGCATCAGCATCGCCCGTGCCGATGCCCTTGATCGCCTGAACGAATACTTGTCCGAGACGCGTACCCTACGCGGCCACTTTTCTCAAACCGTGATGGATCGCAACGGCCGAAAGATCCAGAGTAGCAGCGGCAACATGGTCTTTGCCCGCCCGAGTCTGTTTCGCTGGACTTATGAAAAGCCCTACGCTCAGATCATCGTTGGCGACGGTAAGAAGGTTTGGTTTTACGATCCCGATCTGGAGCAGGTCACGGTCCAACGCATGAATCTGGCCATTGGACAAAGTCCAGCGGCCCTTCTAGCTGGCAGCAACGATATCGAAAAACACTTTCGACTCAAGGACGCGGGGGTCTCTGACGGTCTCGAATGGCTCCTCGCCACCCCAAAAAATGGGGAAGGCACCTTTGAGCAGGTGCGTATCGGCTTCCGGGGCGGCCATATCGAGATGCTAGAACTGAAAGACAATCTTGGCCAAACCAGCCGCTTGCATTTCTCCGGTCTGCAGCACAACCCTACTCTGGCCAGCGACCTGTTTCGTTTCAAACCGCCCAAGGGTGTCGATGTCATCGGAGATCGCTAAGGCGGATTCAATCCTATTGGGCGACGACCTGTTCGGCGATGCCACGTCAACGCGGCCCCTTGCCAAAGACGCCATCCCGCTCGCTGAACGCCTGCGCCCTGCGCGGCTGAGTGAGGTCGTTGGACAGGCGCACCTGCTAGGCCCGGAGATGCCGCTTTGCCTCGCCTTCGAGGCAGGCCGCCTGCATTCGATGATTCTCTGGGGGCCGCCGGGAGTCGGAAAAACTACGCTCGCTCGCCTTGCGGCACAGTATTTCCAGGCTGATTTCATTCAGATCTCGGCTGTTTTGGCCGGCGTCAAGGAGATCCGTGAGGCCATCGAACGCGCCCGTCTTAATCGTCAAACCGGGCGCCATACTCTGCTTTTCGTCGATGAGGTACACCGATTCAACAAGGCTCAGCAAGACGCCTTCTTGCCCCATATTGAATCCGGCCTCATCACCTGTATCGGCGCCACCACTGAAAACCCCTCCTTCGAACTCGTCAGTGCCCTCCTCTCCCGCGCCCAAGTTTATGTCCTGAAATCCCTGACGAAAGACGAGCTTGGACATTTACTCGATCGTGCGCTGGCCCTGCAATCCCCTGGTGTTTCGGTGGATGCGCCCGCACGCAGCCTTTTGCTCGGAAATGCCGATGGCGACGCACGGCGGTTGTTGAATCTGATCGAACAACTGGGGATCGCCGCTCAAGCGGCAGGTCGTAACCAGGTCGACAGTGTTTTCTGCAACCATGCCCTGGCCCCTGCGCGACGCCGTTTCGATAAGGGTGGCGACTCGTTTTATGATCAGATATCGGCCCTGCACAAGTCTGTACGAGGTTCCCATCCCGATGCCGCTTTATATTGGCTAGCGCGTATGCTCGACGGTGGTGCTGATCCTCTCTATATTGGCCGCCGTCTGATCCGTATGGCCAGCGAAGATATTGGTTTGGCTGACCCGCGTGCCCACACCTTGGCACTGGAGGCGGTAGCTGCCTATGAGCGACTGGGCTCACCAGAGGGTGAACTGGCCCTCGCCCAGGCGGTCACTTATCTTGCGATCGCACCCAAGAGCAATGCCGTATATAGCGCGTGGAAGGCGGCCCAGGCCTTGGTTGAATTGACCGGGACACTGCCCGTTCCGGAGCGCCTGTGCAACGCTCCAACCCGCTTGATGCAGGATCTTGGTTATGGCCAGGGTTATCGCTATGCCCATGATGAACCGCAAGGCTACGCGGCGGGGGAGAGTTATCTGCCGGAGGGTTTGAAGGCGCAGTTCTATCGGCCCACTGACCGCGGCCTGGAGCAGCGCATCGGTGAGCATCTGACGCGTCTGCGCAAACTCGATCAGGAGACATCCTCATGAAAACAATGGAAGATCTGATCGCACGACTGCGCGAAGCCGAGGCCGAACTGGAGGCCGCTGCCTTGGTGCAGATCAACGAGACCCGCGCTCGCTTCCATTATCACCTTGAGCAGGGCCGGGTACGCTTCGAGTCTGGCATCCGTCGGATGCAGGCCCAGTACCGGTCTGGATTGCTGCGTTATCTGTTCACGGCGCGCATGGGTCATTTGCTAACCGCACCGCTCATTTACAGCCTGATCGTGCCCCTGCTCCTACTCGATCTGATGGCCACTTTGTATCAACACATCTGTTTCCCCGTCTACGGCATCAAACGCGTGCGTCATCGCGACCACATTATGATTGACCGCCACCTGCTCGGTTACCTTAATCTGATCGAAAAGTTCAACTGTCTCTACTGCGGCTATGCTAATGGCCTGGCTGAATATATACGCGAGATCGCAGCCCTTACTGAGCAATACTGGTGTCCGATCAAGCATGCGCATCGTAGCGAGGATCCGCATCGCCTGATGCCCCTTTTTCTCGACTATGGCGATACCGAGGCTTGGGTCAAACGCCCACCCAAACACTGACTTTACCCAAGCGGCTGCCGCTTATTTTGTGGTGAAAACCCACTTTATTGGCTTGCCTAAAACCCTGTTTTGCGAATAGAATCGCCCGGCTCGTAGGTCCGGATACGGCGGCGAGTAATTTGCGCATCCGCCTGTTAAGGTGCTTTGGAGAGGTTCTTCAGGTTCCGGCGGATGTTAGTGATAACCTTAACTGGAGTAATTTATGTCTGTAACGATGCGTCAGATGCTGGAAGCCGGCTGCCATTTTGGTCACCAAACACGCTTCTGGAACCCAAAAATGGCCCCCTTCATCTTCGGGGCACGCAACAAGATTCATATTGTCAACCTGGAAAAATCCCTGCCCATGCTTCAGGACGCCGCCAAGGTTGCGCGTCAACTGGCCGCCAAGCGCGGAACCATCCTGTTTGTTGGCACCAAGCGTGCTGCACTCGACATCGTGGCTGAAGAAGCTGCCCGTTGCGGCATGCCATGGGTATCCCACCGTTGGTTGGGTGGCATGTTGACCAATTACAAAACCGTTAAGCAGTCTGTGAAGCGTCTCAAGGATCTCGAGGCCCAACTTGCAGATAGCGAAACTTCACCGTTGTCCAAGCGTGAAATCCTCACAGTACAGCGTGAGTTTGACAATCTTAACCGTAGCTTGGGCGGTATCAAGGATATGGACAAGCTGCCGGACGCCCTGTTTGTGATTGACACGGGATACCAGAAGATTGCCATCAGTGAGGCCGTCAAACTGGGCATTCCGGTGATCGGCGTGGTTGATACCAACAACAGCCCGGCTGGCATTAATCACATTATCCCGGGTAACGACGATGCGTCGAATGCCATTCGCTTGTATGCCCAAGCCATGGCCGATGCCGTGCTGGAAGGCCGCTCGCAGGTGATTGAGGACATCGTTGCAGCCACCCAGGACGAGTATGTCGAGGTGGCCGATGCTCCCGAGGCCAGCGCCTAAGTCGTAATAAAACCCTTTAACGAAGCGCGCCCCTCTGTGGCCCCTCGGCATAGTAAGCGCCAAGGGCACAACAAGCGGCGCGTTTTTTATTGACTGAACTTAATTGAATATTTGGAGAAGATAATGGCTGAAATTACCGCTGCAATGGTGAAACAACTGCGCGAGATGACTGATGCACCGATGATGGATTGCAAGCGCGCTTTGGGTGAGGCTGAGGGCGACATGACTCGCGCCGAAGAGATTCTGCGTGTGAAGTTTGGTAACAAGGCCGCCAAGAGTGCCAGCCGTATCGCCGCCGAGGGTATCGTGGGTATCCACATTACCGCTGATGGCAAGTTGGGTTCGATGATCGAAGTGAATTGCGAAACCGATTTTGTGGCCAAGAATGATGACTTCCTCGGCCTGGTCAAGAACCTCGCTGAAATGGTTGTGACCCAAAACCCGGCCGATGTGGCCGCCCTCTCCGCCCTGAAGATTGGCGACCAGACGGTCGAAGAAATCCGCACTGCACTGGTTGGAAAAATCGGTGAAAACATGAGCTTGCGTCGCTTTGTTCGCGTTGAGGCACAAGGCGTCCTGGGGCAGTACATTCATGGCGGCTCCAAGATCGGTGTTCTGGTTGATCTTACTGGCGACGAGGCAACGGCGCGTGATGTTGCCATGCACATCGCTGCGACCAAGCCCAAGTCCCTAGATGCCTCCGGCGTGTCACCGGCTCTGATTGATACCGAGCGCCGCGTTGCCATTGAAAAGGCCCGGGAGGCTGGTAAACCGGAAGCGATGCTGGAGAAGATCGCCGAGGGTACCGTGCAGAAATTCCTCAAGGAGGTTGCCCTGTTGACCCAGCCTTTCGTCAAGGACGACAAGCAAACCATCGAGCAGTTGATGAAGTCCAAGGGCGGTGCTGTGCACGGTTTCACCCTGTACATGGTCGGTGAAGGCATTGAGAAGAAGGTCAACGACTTCGCAGCCGAGGTCGCTGCCGCGTCCAAGGTTTGATTCATGCCTACCCCCGCCTGTCGTCGCATCCTGCTTAAGTTGTCGGGCGAGGCCCTGATGGGGCCAGACGCCTTTGGTTATCACGCGTTGACCTTGGCCAGCATCACCGGGCAGATCAAGGAAGTCGTCGATCTTGGCGTGCAAGTGGCTATTGTGGTCGGGGGCGGTAATCTGTTTCGGGGCGCTACCGGTGCCCTGTCCGGGATGAACCGCGCAACCGCCGATTCCATGGGGATGTTGGCCACGGTCATGAACGCCTTGGCCCTCAAGGATGCCCTGATTGCGGCTGGGATCGATGCCCGGATGCAGACGGCCGTGCCCATCGGCCATGTCGGTGAATCCTTTGAACGGGACAGTGCCGTGCGTCACCTTGAGGCCGGCCGTGTGGTCGTCTTTGGCGGGGGCACCGGAAATCCCTTCTTCACGACCGACACGGCATCCGCTTTGCGTGGTGCGGAGATTGGCGCCGACCTGATGCTCAAGGCCACTAAGGTGGATGGTGTCTATACTGCCGACCCCAAGAAAGACCCTACCGCGAGCCGTTACACAACCCTAAGTTTTGATGAGGCCATTGCGCGCAATCTGGGCGTTCTTGATACGGCCGCCTTTGCGCTCTGCCGTGAACAAGGCCTCCCACTCTGTGTCTTCAACATCTTTAGTAGCGGGGCATTGCGGCGGGTGATTATGGGCGAGGACGAAGGCACGCGGGTAACTCTTTAATTTGGAGCCATGAAATGACCCAAGAAATCCGGAAAAATGCTGAAGACAAGATGCAGAAATCTGTTGAGGCAATCAAGACCGAATACGGCAAGATTCGCACAGGGCGTCCACACCCCGGTCTTCTGGACCATGTCAAGGTCGATTACTACGGTAGCCTGATGGCCGTGAACCAGGTTGGTAATGTGTCAGTGCTGGATTCACACACCCTAGGGGTACAGGCCTGGGAAAAGCCGATGCTGGCCAAGATTGAAAAAGCCATTCGCGATTCGGACCTCGGTCTCAACCCGAGTACGATCGGTGATGTCGTGCGCGTTCCGATCCCGGCCATGACCGAGGAACGCCGCCGTGATCTGGTTAAGGTGGTGCGCCATGAAGCCGAAGAAGGCAAGATTGCCATTCGGAATATCCGCCGCGATGCCATTGCCCACCTCAAGGATGCCCAGAAGAAGTCTGAAATCAGCGAGGATGACGAGCGTCGTGCCGCTGACGACATCCAGAAATTGACCGATAAGTACATCGTTGAGATCGACAAGGCAACGACGGAAAAAGAAAAAGAATTGATGGCTGTTTAAGCGTTTTAGTCGGCAGAAACCCGCTACAGTTGTCCCGATGCTCCGCAAATTCATCAGCCCTACTCAGGCCATCCCCGATATTCTGGAGATTCCGCGTCACATTGCCATCATCATGGACGGTAATGGACGCTGGGCCAAGAAGCGTTTACTACCCCGCGTGGCCGGGCATGCAGTGGGTGTCAAACGGGTGCGCGATATCGTCAAGGCGTGCGCAGATCAGGGTATCGCTTACCTTACCCTGTTTGCCTTCAGTTCCGAAAACTGGCGCCGTCCGGAGGCCGAGGTCTCTCGCCTCATGGAATTGTTTGTTGAGGCCTTGGAAGATGAGGTTGACCGCCTCATCAAACACGGTATTCGTCTCAATGTGGTGGGCGATTTAACGCGATTCTCGCCACGCATCCAGGAGCTCATCACGACCGCTGAGGTACGCACGGCGGCGGGCACTCGGCTAACCCTGACCATCGCGGCTAACTACGGTGGCCGCTGGGATATCCTGAACGCGATCAACCACTGGCGCGCGGCCAACCCGGAGGCCACTACGATCGATGAGGCTTCCCTGACTGAATATCTGTCTCTGGGCGACATCCCTGAGCCAGACCTGTTCATCCGCACGGGCGGCGAGCAGCGCATCAGCAACTTCATGCTTTGGCAACTGGCCTATACCGAGTTGTATTTTACCGATACCTACTGGCCTGATTTCAACGCAGAGGTACTGGCCACCGCCATTCAATCCTACCAACATCGGGAGCGCCGCTTTGGACGCACCAGTGAACAAACCCATGCCTGACCCCAAGGTCCGCTCTAACTTACAACTACGACTGATTACCGCTACCGTGCTGATCGGTGGCGTTGTCGCCGCGCTCTATTTGGCCCCTCCACCCTTTTGGGCCATCCTGACCTTGCTGGCTACTCTGCTGGCTGCCTGGGAATGGGCGGGATTAGCCCATCTGCAAAGCAATGGTCGGGCGATCTTTACCTTGGCTTGTGGTGCCGTGGCCGTTGCGGTGCAATCCCTGCATCTGCCAGCGCTGTGGCTATTCGCCCCCGCAGCCCTATTCTGGTGGCTAATCGCACCAATCTGGCTTTCGCGTGGTTGGGCATCAACACCGGCCCGCCTGTTGCCGTTAGGCTTATTGCTGCTCCCTTCGTTCTGGCTTGCTTTGATCGATCTGCGGGCCATACATCCTAATTTGATCCTAGCGATCATCGGAGCCATCGCCATCGCCGATTCGGCGGCCTATTTCACCGGCCGCAAATTTGGCAAGCACAAACTGGCCCCTTCCATCAGTCCCGGAAAGACAGTCGAGGGGGCCATCGGCGCGGCAGTGGCAGTCACCCTGTATGGCTTGGCACTCTATCCTTGGTGGCCGCTATGCGGCATCAACTGTCTGTCGCGCGGCCTAGGATT
>SXRG01000004.1 GCA_005793645.1 Burkholderiales bacterium | reverse complement strand
CTTTCATCAACCCGATCACCGCGCTGGTTCCGGTTGCCGCTCCGGCCGCCAAGAAGTAATACCGCTTAGCGTATCGCTCGGAATATCGAGCGGTTCGCACTGCACCTAAAACGGGCCACCTTCGGGTGGCCCGTTTTTTATGGGCGATAAAACAATTGATGAACCCTAAAAGCGAAGCGCCGCGTCCTTGTATAGAGGTCCTTATAAACGCCGGAAACGATAGACCTGCTGCTCGGTCAATACCGCATCCAGCGGCACATCCCAAGGATCGACCGGCAAGGCCTCCAGTCGCTGCGCCTCGAATGCAACCCCAATCAGATAAGGGCGCTGCCACCGCTTGCGGTGCCGCAAAAAGGCTAGACTGGCGTCGTAATAACCACCGCCCATCCCCATGCGATAACCCTGTCGATCAAACCCGATCAAGGGTAAAAACACGATGTCGAGTCGACGGGCACGGATCTTAGTCTGCCACGCCGCATGCTCGGGAATGCCATAACGGTTATGTGTCCAGTCATCGCGCCTCGTCATGCGAGTAAACCCTAGCGTGCGCTGGCGCGCCGGAGGGACGACCGGAAGGAAGCAATTGACACGCATGGCCATGGCCCGGGTCAACAAGTCGGTGATATCGAGCTCACCCTTGGCCGGCATGTAAAAGCCAATCCGCCGCCCTTGACGCAACCAACCGGCACGCAAGACCAGCTGGACAATTGTCCGCGCGGCCTTGCGCCGCACTTCAGGCGTGACCGCCGCGCGTGCCGCACGCAACTGACGCCGCAAACCGGCCTTGGTCTCAAGAGGGGAAGAAATCATAGGATGCTGACCCCACCACACACCGACAAATCGCTATCTTGAACCCTGAGGCCCAAGGTGGCCACGGCGCAATCGCTTCGGGTCCATGAAACAAGTCATGTTCGCGCCCGCAATCTGTTGCTGCAGCCTATCGATACGAATCGGTTCAAAAATACACAACCCGCCAGAAGCGGTAGGGTCAGAGCAGATTATCCTGCGGCGCGAGGGCGTAATCAAGTGCTGCGTTCATATGTGCCAGACGCGAAATTAGTTCGCCCGGTTCCACGCCTACACCGCGCGAGCTGATGTAATCATGGGTGATATTGAGCGCCGCCATCACGGCAATCCGCTCCAGACCACTCACCTTTCCGCTCTCCTTGACCTCGCGCATCTTGCGATCGAGCAGTGCAGCCGATTGTAAAAGTCGCTCTCGCTCAATTTCTGGACACGCCACACGGTATTCGCGGCCCATGATCGAGACATCAAGGCTAATTACTTTTCCGGATGCGCTCATGGGATTTTATCGAGAAGGGATTCCATACGGGTGCTGGCCGCCGACAGTCGCTCCGACAACTGGCGATTGGCCTTTTCCATGGCCAGAACGCGTTGACGCAGCTGCAGGTTTTCTTCGCCAACAAGGCGATAGCGCTCCAACATCTGCTGCAGTTTGGCTTCAAGGGCATCGAGCTGTTCCAACATACCCGCACTATAATGGCCACGAATTTTATTCGTCAACCACTTACGACACTTTTCCGTGCCAAATTCTCAGATAAACCCCGCCCCGGTCGTTTATCGGGGTCGTTTTGCCCCCTCGCCCACGGGCCTACTCCATCTAGGCTCCTTGGTCGCCGCCCTAGGTAGCTATCTGGATACTCGCGCCCAAGGAGGTCGCTGGCTTCTACGCATGGAAGACCTCGACCCACCCCGCATCCAGCCGGGGGCCTCCGATGCCATCCTGCACAGCCTGGAGGCACACGGGTTTACCTGGGACGAAGCTGTCATCTGGCAGAGCCAGCGCCAGGCCGCCTATGCCGAGGCCTTGGAACGCTTGCGTCAAACCGGGCGAGTCTATGCCTGCACTTGTAGTCGCAAGGACATTGCGCTCAGCGCCCGGCACGGTGCGGACGGCCCCATTTACCCCGGAACCTGCCGCCCACTCGGTTTGCCAAGCCATAACGCTGCCCTACGGTTTATCGCACCCGAGGGCCCTCTCGTCTTTGATGATCGCCTGCACGGCCGGGTAGTTTGCGACATCGCGCGTGAGCTGGGCGATTTTGTATTGCATCGGACGGACGGGATCTACAGCTACCAACTCGCCGTAGTGGTGGACGATGCTGAGCAAGGCATCACCCACATCGTGCGTGGCAGCGATCTACTCATCTCCACACCGCGCCAGGTCGCGCTACAGCAAGCCCTCGGCCTAACTACGCCAACCTACCTTCACCTGCCGACCGTACTCGATGCTGCGGGCAACAAACTCTCCAAACAGACCCGAGCACCCCCTTTGAACGATGCCGACCCGCTCCCGGCCCTGCTGACGGCCCTACGTTTTTTGGGCCTGTCTGACGATCACCCGCCTACCACGCTCGCAGAATTCTGGCCCTGGGCCATCGAACGCTGGTCGCCGCAACGCCTGCCACGCTGGCGTGGCACACCACTGTAGCGATGATCAGATGCCCATTACAGGGCGTAATAACCCAGTGTCATCCTTGACACAGACGGGGTCAGGCCGGGATAATCCGCACCCTTCGCATCAAATTGGTGATGTAGCTCAGACGGTTAGAGCGGTGGATTCATAACCCACAGGTCGGCAGTTCGATTCTGCCCATCACCACCAAATTCTCTGGGCCCTGCCACTTTCCTACCCTCCTTTCCTGCCCCGCCATTGCACGGGTGTGCCAGACCATGACACGCAAGGTCTACATCAAAACCTTCGGCTGCCAAATGAACGAGTACGACTCGGACAAGATGTCCGATGTCCTCGCGGCGGCGGAGGGCTATGAACCTACCGACACACCGGAAGAGGCCGACCTGATCCTATTCAACACCTGCTCGGTGCGCGAAATGGCGCAAGAAAAGGTATTCAGCGATCTGGGCACGGTGCGCCACCTAAAACAGAAAAATCCGGCCCTGCGCATAGGCGTCGGCGGTTGTGTGGCGAGCCAGGAAGGCGCGGCCATCGTGAGCCGTGCACCCTTTGTCGATCTGGTTTTCGGGCCACAAACGCTGCACCGCCTGCCGCAGATGCTCGCCCGGCGCGATCAGAGCGGTCGCCCGCAAGTCGATATCGACTTCCCCGAGATCGAGAAGTTCGATCACCTGCCGCCACCGCGAGTAGAGGGCGCCACCGCTTTCGTATCGATCATGGAAGGCTGCTCCAAATATTGCAGCTTCTGCGTGGTGCCCTACACCCGAGGGGAGGAGGTCTCCCGCCCCTTGGCCGATTGCCTGACCGAGATCGCGCAACTCGCCGCGCAGGGCGTCAAGGAAGTGACCTTGCTGGGTCAAAATGTGAACGCCTACCGGGGTGCAATGGACGACGGCGAGACGGCCGATCTAGCTTTTTTGCTGGAGCTTGCTGCCGAAATCTCGAGCATCAAGCGTATTCGGTTCACCACCTCGCATCCGCGCGAATTCACGCCACGCCTGATCGACTGCTTCGCCCGCATCCCGAAACTGGTGTCACATCTGCACTTACCGGTGCAGTCTGGCTCAGACCGTATACTGGCGGCGATGAAGCGCGGCTACACCGTGCTGGAATACAAGTCGATCATACGCAGGTTGCGCGCCGCTCGACCGGATCTGTCGCTGGCTACCGACATCATCGTCGGCTTCCCGGGCGAGTCCGAAGCCGATTTTGAGGCAACGCTACGCTTGGTGGAAGAGATGAACTTCGACCATTCGTTCAGTTTCGTGTACAGCCCGCGTCCCGGAACGCCCGCCGCTAGCCTGACGGATGACACCCCGGCCGAGGTGTACAAGCAGCGCCTCTATCGCCTGCAGGCGCAACTGAACACCCAGGCCGCCACCATCAGCGCGGCCATGGTAGGCACGGTGCAGAATGTGCTGGTGGAAGGCCACTCAAAGAAAGACGCGAATGAATTGATGGGCCGCACCGAGAACAACCGCGTGATCAACTTCGCTGCATCAGAACGCTTGCTTGGCGAGTTTGTCAACGTACGCGTCACCCAGGCCCTGCCCAACAGTCTGCGCGGTGAAGTCATTATTACCGACTGATCGTATGCAAGTCTCTTTCCCCGATGCCAACAACACATACCTCTCCAACCTCTGCGGGGTGCTGGACGAAAACCTGCGTCAAATCGAGACGGCCCTCAATGTCACCATCACTCGGCGTGGTGAGATCTTTAATCTGCGTGGCGAACACGCCGCAACGGCCGCTCACTTACTCAAGAACTTTTTCCCGCGCGCGAGCAAGCCCCTCGACCTGGAAGAGATTCAACTGGCCTTGGTAGAGGCCAACCAACACGCCACCCCTCTGCATACAGACCCGGCTCAAGCGTCCAACATGCCGGTGCTGATGACGCGGCGCACGGGGCTGCACGGCCGCACGCCACGGCAGAACCAGTACATCCGTCAGATCCTAGAACACGATGTCACCTTCGGCATCGGCCCGGCGGGCACCGG
>SXRG01000027.1 GCA_005793645.1 Burkholderiales bacterium | reverse complement strand
CCGTTCGGATCACCCTCTGGTGCGCGAGGCCTCGCGGGCGCTGTACCGCAATTTTCTCGAGGTGGGCATCGAGATTCGCGAATACCATATCAGCTTCATGCACGCCAAGGTCGCGGTTATTGACGATATCTGGGCTACGGTTGGTTCGTCGAACATCGATCCATTCAGCCTTTGGCTTGCGCGTGAGGCCAATGTCGTGATCGTTGATACAGGGTTTGCGCGTCAATTGCGTGCCAGTCTGGAGGCGGCGATCCAGCAGGGTAGTCATGCCGTGCACCGCATGACATGGCGGCGCATCAACCGGTTTGAAAAGATGGTTTCATGGGTAGCCTACGGGATCCTGCGGGCGTTGATAGGTGTGGTTTGGCGCTGGGGCGTGCGTAAAGGCGTGTTGAGAGAAGGGGGCGACACGGCTGATCTCGGATAGAATTGCCTCGTTTATGTGGATTTCCGGGAATCAGGGCAATGGCAGGTCATAGTAAGTGGGCAAATATCCAGCATCGCAAGGGTCGGCAGGATGCCAAGCGGGGCAAGGTCTTTTCGCGCATCTCCAAAGAGATCACTGTTGCGGCCCGCATGGGCGGCGGTGACATTAGTTTTAATCCACGCCTGCGCATGGCGGTGGAAAAAGGTAAGGCCGAGAACATGCCCAATGACAACATCGACCGCGCCATCAAAAAAGGCACCGGTGAACTGGAGGGCGTGAACTATGAAGAGGTGCGGTACGAGGGCTATGGCCCGGGCGGTGCGCCGGTCATCGTCGATTGCCTGACCGATAACAAGGTTCGTACCGTGGCGGATGTGCGCCATGCCTTCTCCAAGTGTGGCGGCAATCTGGGTACCGACGGCTGCGTTGCCTTTCAGTTCAAGCATTGCGGCCAGATCGTCCTGGAACCGGGTGCCGACGAGGACCGCGTGATGGAAGTGGCACTGGAGGCTGGTGCAGAGGATGTCATCGCCAACGAAGACGGCTCGATCGAGGTGTTGACCGCACCGACGGCGGATCTCGCCACAGTGAAGGATGCACTGGAGGCCGCAGGTTTCAAGCCGGTGATCGCCGAGATTACCATGAAGGCGCTGCTTGAAACCGAGGTCGGTGGCGACGATGCGGCCCGGTTCCAAAAGATGCTCGACATGATCGATGATCTCGACGATGTCCAAGAGGTCTATACCGCAGCAATTTTGCCCGAGTGAAGATCCTCGGCCTTGACCCCGGTTTGCGTATCACCGGTTACGGTGTGATCGACCAGGTTGGGCTGCGGCTGGAATATCAGGCCAGCGGTGTGGTGCGTACTGAAACGGGCGAATTGCCGGGGCGATTGGCCATTTTGTTTGGCGGTGTGTGCGAGATGGTGGAGCAGTTTCAGCCCGACACGGCGGTGGTGGAAAAGGTGTTCGTCAATGTTAACCCGCAATCGACGCTGCTGCTGGGTCAGGCGCGCGGGGCCCTGATTGCCGCGCTGACCCACATGGGCCTGCCGGTGTTTGAATACACCGCCTTGCAGGTCAAACAGGCCGTTGTTGGCAACGGCCATGCCGACAAGGTACAGGTGCAACACATGGTCAAACGGCTGCTCAATCTTCCCGCCGAGCCATCTGCCGATGCGGCCGATGCGCTGGCCTGCGCCATCTGCCATGCCCACGGTGGCCAAGGCTTTGGCGCTATCATGACGGCGGGTCGTCGTCGCAAGTCCGGCCGTATTTTGTAAGGGAAATGTCGAAATGATCGGACGTATTACCGGAACTCTGATCGAAAAAACTCCGCCGCAGATCGTGGTCGATTGCCACGGCGTCGGCTACGAACTGGATGTGCCGATGAGCTCGTTTTACAACCTGCCCGCCGTGGGCGAGCAGGTTAGCCTGCATACCCAGTTCGTGGTGCGCGAGGATGCGCAACTCTTGTACGGCTTTCTTACCCTGAAAGAGCGCGAGGCCTTTCGCTTGCTTACGCGCATCACCGGCGTCGGTCCCAAGATGGCCCTGTCGGTGCTGTCCGGCCTGAGTGTCGATGAATTGGCGCAGACGGTGGCCCTGCAAGAGGTCGGGCGTTTGACGCGCGTCCCCGGTGTCGGCAAAAAAACCGCCGAACGGCTACTTTTGGAACTTAAAGGGAAGCTGGCTGACGCACTACCCAGGGTCGCGGGCGCCCATACTCCTGCCAGCGTTCAGCACGATGCCCTCGGCGCCTTGATGGCGCTCGGCTATTCCGACAAAGAGGCCTTGCCGGTGCTGAAAGCGCTGCCGGAAGGACTGAGTCTGGAAGAGATGATCCGCCAAGCACTTAAATTGTTGGTGAGGAAATGACCATGCTTGAGCCTGACAAGTGGGCCTCCGACCGCCTGATTGCACCCGGGCCCACCTCCCGCGAGGAAGAGGCATTCGAGCGAGCCTTGCGACCGCAGTCCTTGGCTGAATATGTCGGCCAGGCACGGGCGCGTGAACAGTTGGAAATCTTCATCGCGGCGGCACGAAAGCGGGGTGAAGCGCTCGATCACACCCTGCTGTTCGGCCCGCCGGGCTTGGGTAAGACCACGCTCGCACACATCATTTCGCGTGAGATGGGCGTCAATCTGCGTACCACCTCCGG
>SXRG01000026.1 GCA_005793645.1 Burkholderiales bacterium | reverse complement strand
ATCCAGACGATCTTCCGTTGCGTGATCGTGCTAGGGCCCTGGCGGAGGCTCTGCCGGTTAGCCCGTTGCAGCCCTGGGTCGCACTTTACGCCGCCGCCGATCTAGAAGATGAGGCGCTGACGGCGGTGAATTGGGTGCGTGCTCGATTGGCAGAAGGCGCCGCCCAGATTGGTATCGTGGCCCTTGACCGCCTTGCCGCGCGCCGCCTGCGTGCCATCCTAGAGCGTGATGGCATCCTGCTCCAGGACGAGACGGGCTGGTCTTTTCCGACCACCGTCGTCAGTCATGTTGTTGATCGCTGGCAGACACTCTTGAGTGATGACTTTTATTACAGGGATGTGCTTGATTTTCTGACCTCGCCGCATTGCCTGAATGATCTCCCTGAGGTGGATCGTCGTCAGGTTCTGATGCACCTGCGGGGTTTTTATGCGCGCACCCATGTCGTCAATGGCTTGGATACCCTCTTGCGTCTTTCCGAAGAGGCGTCGGTGGTTCGGGCCGTTCTGGAGCGATTGCGGATGTCTGCCCGCCTGTTTGATAATCGTGCCCGTCCTCTGGCTGACTGGCAGGCGCGTCTGAACAAGATGTTCGATCTTATGGGCATTGCCCCGGCGCTGCAAAGCGACAGCGCGGGGCGCCGCCTGCGGCAACTGCTCGACGAGCTGACCACGGCCGTGGTGGCCGATGCCACGCGTTACCAGCGTTCGGAATGGGCCGCTTGGTTGGCTCTGGGTCTAGAAGCGGCGACCTTCCAAGAGAGTGATATCCGTAGTCCGTTGCGATTAACGCATTTGGCAGCCGCGCGATTGCGGGATTTTGATGCCTTGCTCGTACTGGGCGCGGATGTTCGGCATTTTCCGGGGGAGGCCTCGGCCGGGTTGATGGCAGATGCCGTGCGGCGCGAGCTGGGCTTGCCGGGGCGGGCCGAACACGAACAGCGACTGGAGGCGGCGCTGCGCGATGCTGTGTCGCGCGCGGCCCAAGTCCTGTTGACCTGGCAAGATCAGGTCGATGGAGAGGCCAATGGGGCGGCGTCCTGTATTTGCCTGCTCAATATGATGCATCAATTGGCGTGGGGGAGTGGGCTGGAAATTTCCCCGCAGCGCTATCTCACACCCATTCCTGACGACTTGCCCATTGCGCAGGTGCCGGCCACGGCTACTTTGCCGAGACTGCCGGAGCGGCTCAGCGCATCAGCATGGCAGGGCCTGATTGACTGTCCCTATCAATATTTTTCCCGTTACGGGTTGGGGCTAAGGGCGTTGGACGAGGTGTCCGAGGAGATGGAAAAGAAGGATCACGGCGACTGTGTACACCGGGTGCTGGCCGAGTTCCATACGGCACATCCGATCTTGGTGCGGGCGGACCAGGCCGCCCTGTTGGACGAATTGAAGACCCTTAGTCAGCGCAGTTTCTCCGCCTGGTCTCGCCGTGACCCGCTTGCCGAGGCTTGGCGTGCGCGCTGGGAAGGGATTTTGCCGGCCTATCTGGATTGGGCGATTGCGCATAGCGAACAGGGGTATTGCTGTATTGAGTCTGAGCAGCCGCATTCTCAGACCTTGACCCTCCAGGAGGGTCAGACTATCGAACTCTACGGCCGCATCGACCGTTGCGATTTGGGCGCGGGTGGGCGGCTCGTCATCGACTACAAGACTCAAACGGACAGCGTGCTTCGCAAGCGGGTGCAGCCCGGTCAAGAAGCGGTGCAATTGGCTTTTTACGGGATTTTGACCGGCGCGACGGAGGGCAGTTTCGTCGGTGTGGATGATCCCGCCCGGGTTAAACGCTATTCTGTACAGACAGACTTCGCCGAGGCCGTTGCGGCCGAGTTGGCCAGGCTCAAGATAACCTTTTCGGCCATTGCCGAAGGCCAGCCGTTGCCCGCGAACGGTGCTGACGCAGGGTGTGAATATTGCGAATCCAAGGGGATTTGCCGCAAGGGCGATTGGTATAAACCCCCGCGCGTCGCTTGACTAAAACACCGTAAGCAGGTCTAATCCGGCCGCATCGTCTGCGGGCTCCGCAGCATCGAGAAAAGTGGCCAGTTAGCTCAGTTGGTAGAGCAGCGGAGTGAAAATCCGCGTGTCCTTGGTTCGATTCCGAGACTGGCCACCATATTCAAAACCCAACCCTTCTCGGTTGGGTTTTTTCTTATGTGCTCCCGCCAGACTCCGCGAACATGCGCGGAACGCTGAGTAGGTTTGCGGACTTCGACAGTCCGGCTGCCAGCCTCCCTTTGGCCACATGGCGCTCTCTCCGGGCCATTCATCTCTCCTTTCTGTCGGGGGCGAAACCGCCAGAAGTCCGCAGGGGCAACGCCTTCGGCCTATGTAAATCAACGGCTTGCGCGTTGATTGATCAAGCGGTTGTTTTTTGGCATTGGTAAGCGACCGGTGTTTTCGCCCTTGGCCGGTAGGTTCATGCGCTCACCTGTCGTTTGCAGTTTGTCAGAAGTAGATATACACTTCTGACAAACGGAGTCTGACCATGAGCCATCTTGCTGAAACCATCTTGTCTGTTGCAGAAGCCTTGCCCGAAGGCGGCTTGCTGTCGGCCAAAGAGTTCCTGCATCTGGCCTCCAGAGCTGCGGTGGATCAGACCCTCACCCGTTTGACACGCGAAGGCAAACTGATGCGCGTTGGGCGCGGCGCCTACGCTGCACCGGTGATCAGCCGCTTTGGTGTACGCCCCCCCTCGACCGAGGCTGTGGTCAAGGCCATTGAGTCGGCTAGCGGTGAGGTGATCGTTGCCAACGGTGCCACCGAGGCCAACGCACTGGGTTTGACCACTCAGGTGCCAACCCGTGAGGTATTCCTGACCTCGGGGCGCTCACGCAAATTACAGCTCGGCAATCGAACCGTCGAACTCAAGCATGGCAATCGATGGCAGCTGGTTCTGGGTGCGCGTCCGGCCGGCATGGCGATCCGTGCCCTTTCATGGCTGGGGCCGGAGCAAGCCTCCTCGGCACTGAAGATGCTTTACACCAAACTACCACCGGCAGAATGGGCAGCGATGCGCTCTGCCCGAGCCGTCCTACCCAGTTGGATGGCGCGCGCGGTGAGCGAGGTCAGCGAACATGCCTGAATCCTGGTTTGAACTCAGTTCCGCTGATCAGTCCGAAGCCCTTGAGGTGGCCGCAGCTCGGAGTGGAAGGCCAGCGCACCTGCTGGAAAAAGACATCTGGGGCGTCTGGGCTTTGTCTGCAATTTACGACTCGCCGCTGGGCAGCAAACTGACCTTCAAGGGCGGTACGTCGCTGTCCAAGGTGTACAAGGTCATTGACCGCTTTTCCGAAGACATCGATCTGACTTACGACATCCGCGAGCTGGTGTCGGATCTGTTGCGCGATGGCAATCCCATCCCGGCGTCAGCAAGCCAGGAGAAAAAGATCACCAGTGCGGTGCGCAGCCGCTTGCCGCAATGGATCGAGCAAACTGTCAAACCCGTCATCGAGCAGGCATTTGTGGCCAGCGGGCTGCAAGCCGAGCTGAGCCTGGCCGGCAAAGACAGTGACAAGCTCATCATCACTTATCCGGCGACCAAGAAGGGAACAGGTTACGCCGCAGCCACGATCCAGTTGGAGTTTGGTGCGCGAGCCACCGGTGAACCCCATCAGCGACATCATGTAGCTTGCGACATCGCCCCGCTGATTGAAGGGGTGAGATTTCCGACAGCGCAGCCCCTAGTGATGGCGGCAGAGCGTACCTTTTGGGAGAAGGCGACGGCGGCTCATGTGTACTGCCTGCAAGGGCGGCTGCGAGGGGATCGCTATTCACGCCACTGGTATGACCTCGCCGCTTTGGCCAAAACGACGCACTTCGCTTCAGCGGCCAGCGATCACGAGCTGGCACGGCAGGTGGCTGAACACAAGTCCATGTTCTTTGTTGAGAAAGATGTCGACGGCGGCAAGGTCGATTATTTCCAGGCGACCTCGGGGGATCTCCGGTTGATCCCGCAGGGGCCGTCACTGGACGCGCTGGAGAAGGACTACGCAGCCATGCTGGAAGATGGACTGCTGGCTTTTGAGCAGCCCACCTTTGAAACAGTCATGGTGAGCTGCGCGGCGATTCAAGACGAGATTAATCGTCTGGCTCGGCGAGACTGACAACACGGCACACGGACTGAATCTGCGCCCGCTGCTCATCCCACAGCAGCGGCGTGCCCGACGCGAGGTCAAACAGCGTCACCTCTGACGGCAGCGTTTCATCCAGGATGGCGGCCACGATGTCTGGCGCCAGCGTGGTGAGGTTGACCATCCGGCTCATGTACGCCCGATCCATGCCCTCGCGCTTGGCAATCTCCGTCAGGTTTTCTGCTTCCCCAGACTCCAGCATCGCCAACCAGCGGTGACCACGCGCCAGCGCCATTTGGATGGGTGTCGGTTTGTCGTTGATGGGCCTGGGCTTCAAGGTATTGCCGTCGGGAAGCCTCACCACCTTGCGACCGCCACGCCGCTTGATCTGGATTGGCACGGACAGTGTCAGCCGACCGTCACTGGTGCTGACCACCTCCGGATAACCAGTGGCGGATTCAAGGATGAAGTGCAATTTTGAGTAATGCAGGTTAGGTGGGCGCGGCTATCGCCCCAAGCAGGCACATCGCTTGGCAACGGAGCGTCGAGCAATGAATGCACGGACGATAGATGATGCAACCTGGGAGTTTGCTCAGGCCAGACTGCTGGAAGACTGGAGTCCAGAGCAAATCAGCAACCATGCGGACATCAGCATCGAAACTGTGTATCAGCGGGTCTATGCCGACAAGCGTGCTGGCGGTTTGCTGTGGCAGCACCTGCGTTGCCAGAAGCAGCGCAGGAAGCGTTACGGCAAGCATGACCGGCGCGGCATCATCCCCAACCGGCAATCCATCGAGGCGCGCCCACCGATCGTCGAAGAGCGCAGCCGAATCGGCGACTGGGAGGCTGACACAATTATCGGCAAGAACCACAAACAGGCCATCGTCAGCCTGGTCGAGCGCAAGTCGGGCTACACGCTGATCCGCAAGGT
>SXRG01000025.1 GCA_005793645.1 Burkholderiales bacterium | reverse complement strand
TGATGGTAAGCCGGTCGATCGTATCATCCCCGACTTCGCCAAGGCCGGCGCCACCTACATCACATTCCATCCGGAAGCCTCCGAGCACATTGATCGCACCATCGGTCTGATTAAGGAAAGCGGCTGTAAGGCCGGCTTGGTGTTTAATCCGGCCACTCCGCTGGACATTCTGGAATACACCCTGCCCAAGCTCGACATGGTGTTGCTGATGTCGGTCAACCCCGGCTTTGGCGGTCAGAAGTTTATCCCTTATGTGTTGGAAAAAGCGAAGAAGGTCCGCGCGATGATCAATGCTGGTGGTCATGCCTGCCGTCTAGAGATTGATGGTGGCGTGGGCCCGGCCAATATCGCCGAGGTGGCGCGTTCGGGTGTCGATACCTTTGTTGCCGGCTCGGCCATCTTCGGTGCCCGCAAGGACACGGATGCACACCACTATGACAGCATCGTGGCTGCCATGCGCGCCGAGTTGAGCAAAGTCTGATGAATTTTCCCCTCGCGGTTCGTGCCGTCATGATCGATCTTGACGGCACATTGCTCGACACCGCGCCGGATCTGGCCGATGCCGCTCACGCCATGCTGCAGGAGTTGGGGCTGCCAGTGCTGGATCTGGATGAGATCAAGACCTATATTGGCAATGGCGTGTCGCGTCTTGTCAAGCGCTGCCTGACCCGCGACCTTCACACTGAGCCAGAGCCCGAGCTGGGTGCGCGGGCGCTGGCGATCTATCAGAAGCATTACGGCGCGCATGTGTCGCGCAAGAGTCGGCCGTTTCCGGGTGTGGTGGAAGGTTTGCAAAAGTTGCAACATCAGGGTTTCAAGCTTGCCTGTGTGACTAACAAGGCCGAGCAGTTCACCCTGCCGCTGTTGCGTGATACCGGGTTGCTGTCGTATTTCGATATTGTGGTGTCCGGCGATTCACTGCCCAAGAAAAAACCTGATCCCTTGCCGTTGTTGCATGCCGCCCAGGCGTTTGGCGTAGAACCCGCTGAGTTACTGCTGATTGGTGACTCGCTTAATGATACTCAGGCTGCGCGTGCGGCCGGTTGCCCGGTGTTTTGCGTGCCGTATGGTTATAACCGAGGTCGGCCAGTGGATGAACTGGATCTGGATGCCGTGGTGCCTAGTCTAGTGGCAGCAGCGGAGATGCTGACCAGAAAATAGCACGCTGAATGTTCAACGAAGAAAAATTCAACCAATTGGCTCGCGAGGGCTATAGCCGTATCCCGGTGGTGCGACGCTTGCCGTCCGACCTTGATACGCCGCTTTCGTTGTACTTAAAACTTGGTAACAAACCGTATTCCTATCTGCTTGAATCCGTAGTGGGTGGGGAGCGTTTTGGGCGCTATTCCTTCATTGGTCTACCGGCGCGTACGGTGTTGCGGGTGCATGGTCATTTCGTCAGTGTCGAGACGGATGGTGTGGCAGTGGAGCAGACCAGCGCGGTCGATCCGCTGGCCTTTATTGAAGGCTACATGGCCCGTTTCAAGGTGGCATCCGTGCCCGGACTGCCGCGCTTTCCGGGTGGTTTGTCGGGCTACTTCGGCTACGACACGGTACGCTATATTGAGAAGAAACTGGCGCAGGCGAGTAAGCCTGATGCCATCGGCACGCCTGATATCCTGCTATTGTTGTCCGACGAGCTGGCCGTGATCGACAACTTGTCCGGTCAGTTGACTCTGATTGTCTATGCTGATCCGATGGAGCCGGATGCTTGGCTGAATGCCCAGGCGCGCCTCAATGACTTGGCCGCGCAACTGAACAAGCCCGCCCATGCCCCCGCGCCGGTGCGTGGTGAGGCACATGATGCGGTGTCCGAGTTTGGTGAGGCGAGTTTCAAGGCGGCAGTGGATCGTGCCAAGCGTTACATCCTCGACGGCGACATCATGCAGGTGGTGCTTTCACAGCGCATGAGTCGGCCGTTTCATGGCCATCCGCTGTCGCTGTACCGCAGCCTGCGCAGCCTTAATCCCTCACCCTATATGTTCTATTACGATATGGGCGGTTTTCAGATTGTCGGTTCCAGCCCGGAGATTCTGGTGCGACTGGAGGAAGACGAGGGAGGGAGCAAGTGTGTTACCGTGCGCCCCATCGCGGGCACGCGTCCGCGTGGCATCACTCGTGAAGACGATATTCGTCTGGAACAAGAACTTCTGGCCGACCCTAAGGAACGCGCTGAGCATGTTCAGTTGATGGACTTGGGGCGTAACGACACGGGTCGCGTGGCCGAGGTGGGTTCCGTGCATGTTACCGAAAATATGTCGGTTGAGCGCTACTCGCATGTCATGCACATCGTCTCCAATGTTGAAGGCCGCTTGAAGGCGGGTCTCAATGCTATGGCCGTGCTGCGCGCTACCTTCCCCGCCGGAACCGTCTCTGGTGCGCCCAAGATTCGGGCGATGGAGATCATTGATCAACTAGAACCCACGAAACGCGGCATCTACGCCGGTGCGGTAGGTTATCTGGGTTTTAACGGTGATATGGATGTCGCCATTGCCATCCGCACGGCCATCATCAAGGACAACACACTGTATGTTCAGGCCGGTGCCGGCATTGTTGCCGACTCTGTACCCGAAAACGAATGGCAGGAAACCCGTAACAAGGCTCGGGCCGTGGTGCGCGCTGCGGAACTGGCGCTGACGAGTGAGGCGGGCGTATGAAGCTCTTGATGCTCGACAACTACGAGTCCTTTACCTACAACCTTGTGCAGTATTTTGGTGAGCTCGGCTGTGAGGTTGAGGTGGTGCGTAACGACGAGGTGACGGTCAATGAGGTGATCGCCCGTGCGCCGGATCGCGTGGTGATCTCGCCGGGGCCGTGTACGCCCAACGAGGCGGGCATTTCGGTGCCGCTGATTCGCGCGCTGGCTGGAAAGATTCCGCTCTTGGGCGTATGCCTGGGGCATCAGAGCATCGGCCAGGCGTTTGGTGGGCACATCGTCCATGCCAAACAACTGATGCACGGCAAGACCTCGCCGATTCAGCATCACAACATGGGTGTGTTCCGTGGTCTACCCAACCCATTCACGGCGACACGCTACCACTCGCTGGTGATTGAGAAGGAAACCTTGCCGGAGTGTCTGGAAATCACTGCCTGGACGGCCGATGGCGAGATCATGGGCGTACGCCACAAGACCTTGGCCGTAGAGGGGGTTCAGTTTCATCCCGAGTCCATCTTGACTGAACACGGTCATGATCTGTTGCGTAACTTTCTGGAGCAAACGAGATGACAAAAACCATGAACTATCCGGCTTTGTTGTCTAAATTGATCGCTCGAGCCGATTTGTCACGCGAGGAGATGCTCGACTTGATGCGTGCCATCATGACCGGGGAATTGACCCCGGCGCAGATCGCCGGTGCCGTAGTGGCCCTGCGTTGCAAGGGCGAGACGGTGACTGAACTGGCCGCCGCAGCGACTGTTATGCGTGAACTTTCTACCAAGGTTCCGCTTGCTGCGACAGAGAATTTGGTCGATACCTGTGGCACTGGCGGTGATGGTGCACACACCTTTAACGTATCGACGGCGGCGGCCTTTGTCGCTGCGGCGGCCGGTGCAAAGGTGGCTAAACACGGCGGCCGCTCGGTGTCATCCAAATCGGGTAGTGCCGATGTGTTGGAGGCGCTGGGCGTTAATGTCAACCTGTCGCCCGAGGCCGTGGCGCAGGCAGTGCGCGAGATTGGTGTCGGTTTTATGTTTGCGCCCAATCATCACAGTGCCATGAAACACGCCGCGCCGGTGCGTCGCGAATTGGGTGTGCGTACCCTATTTAATCTACTTGGCCCAATGACCAACCCGGCCGGTGCGCCGAATCAGGTATTAGGCGTGTTTGACCGTACTTATACGCGTTTGCTGGCTGAGGTGTTGCGTGAGCTGGGCAGCCATCATGTACTGGTCGTCCATGCAGATGATGGGTTAGATGAGATCAGCCTGGGCGCTGCGACTTATGTGGCCGAATTGAAGAACGGCCAGATTAGTGAGTACACCCTAAATCCTGAGGATTTTGGCCTGGCACGCATTGCGTCCGAAAAACTGGGGGTGAACAGCGTTGAAGAATCGAGGGCCATGTTGTTGGCGGCGCTAGACAACCAACCTGGTCCGGCGCGCGATATCGTGGCCCTTAACGCGGGCGCAGCCGTATATGTTAGTGGGAGGACGGGCAGTTTGGCTGAAGGCGTGCTGGCTGCACAAACGGTCCTCGCCAGTGGCGCGGCGCGTAGCACGCTGGATGCGCTGGCGGCTCGTCAGGGTTGAACTACAATGGATCTTGATGCGGCGTGGCCGTTCAAGGTCGTATGGCTGGCGCCCCCGACACGAATCGAACGTGTGACCCTCCCCTTAGGAGGGGGATGCTCTATCCACTGAGCTACGGAGGCAGGATGCGCATTTTAGCCTAGCGGTCGTGGTAATCGTGATTTTTGGAGTGATTTCATGAAGTATCTGACAGAAGAAGAACGGGGTCGCGTAGGCGCTGCGTTGCGGGCGCGTCGTGCGGCCTTGCTGGATGAGATTCTTGCCGCTGAGGCGGCTGCGGGTGAGACGCAGTTTTCCACCTTGCTGGGGAAACATGGCGGTGATAGTTCAGATGAGGCGCTGGCGGTGACGCTGGGTGATCTCGCGGCAGCACGCCTGGATCTGGAGCTAAAGGAGTTGCATGAACTGGAGTCTGGCCTCCAGCGTTTGGAGGATGCGGAATTCGGTCTCTGTGAGGATTGCGGTGTGGGGATTCCAGTAGCCCGATTGGTGATCAATCCGGGTGCCCGGCGTTGCATTGTATGCCAGGAGAGGTTTGAGCGCACACACGGTGCCCATGCACATTAAGGGCTCCGGAGGGCCGATTCACCGCATGGCCTTGGCGCAGTTCAACCCCTTGGTGGGTGACTTGGCGGGTAATGCCGGACAGATCTTGGCTCAGGCGCGAATGGCGGTTTCGGCGGGTGTGAGTTTGTTGCTGACACCCGAGCTGGCGCTGTGTGGGTATCCGCCTGAAGATTTAGCCTTGCGTGAGGATTTTTATGCTGAAAACGCCCGCTGCCTGATGGGGTTGGCGGTTGATTTGCCACCGGATATTACTGTAGTGGTAGGTTACCCAGAATCGATGGGAGGTCGTCATTACAACAGTGCAGCCGTGTTGCGTGGTGGCGCCATTGTGGCGAATTATCGCAAACAGCGTCTGCCCAACTATGCCGTGTTTGACGAGATGCGTACTTTCGAGGCTGGTGATGTGGCTACGGTCTTTGACTGGGCTGGCCTGTCCTGTGGCTTGTTGATTTGCGAAGACGGATGGGCGAGCGGGCCGGCTGCGAAGGCGCGGGCCGCTGGGGCCGAGGTCCTGTTGGTGCTGAATGCCTCGCCCTTTCATCTTTCAAAGCAGGACGAACGCTATGCCGTGGCGCGGGCTCGCGTGGTGGAAACAGGCTTGCCGCTGGTGTATCTAAATATGGTCGGCGGTCAGGATGAGCTGGTGATGGACGGGGCCTCGTTCGCCCTTGATACGCAGGGTATGGTGACGGCTCAGGGGCCAACCTTTGATTCCGATCTGATGTACCTGGATTGGGATGGTGAGACCTTTCATGGGGCTTTCGTTGCTCCTGTCGATGAGACTGCGCAGATCTATCAGGCTCTGGTTCTGGGGGTGCGTGATTACATTACGAAGAATGGTTTCAAGGGGGCGTTGCTGGGTCTCTCGGGTGGTATCGATTCGGCCCTGACTCTGTGTGTAGCGGTGGATGCCCTGGGGGCCGATCAGGTGCATGCGGTGATGATGCCGTCTGAGTACACGGCGGACATAAGCCTGGAGGATGCCGAGACGCTGGCGCGTAACCTCGGGGTCCGCTACAGCGTGTTGCCAATCAAACCGTTATACGCAGGCTTCATGGCCACCCTGGCGGAGGCCTTTGTCGGTCGCCAGGTAGATACGACCGAGGAAAATATCCAGGCACGGGTGCGCGGAATGTTGCTTATGGCCTTGTCGAACAAGTTTGGCCAGATCGTGCTTACCACTGGCAACAAGAGTGAGATGGCGACTGGCTACGCGACATTGTATGGCGACATGGCTGGGGGTCTGGCGGTGTTGAAGGATGTAACCAAAACGCGTGTTTGGGCCTTGTCGCGTTACCGCAATACACGCTCGCCAGCCTGTTCACCCGTTATCCCGGAACGCATCATTATCCGGCCACCCTCGGCCGAGTTACGCCCCGATCAATGCGACCAGGATAGCTTGCCGCCCTATGCCATTCTTGACGACATTTTGGAGCGTTACATGGAGGCGCAGCAGTCGCCTGGCGAGATTGTGATTGCCGGTCACAGCCGAGCCGATGTGGAGCGGGTTGTGCGTCTCATTGATTCTAGCGAATACAAACGGCGTCAGACGCCGCCCGGAATTCGTATTACGCAGCGAGGTTTTGGCCGCGATCGGCGTTATCCTATTACCAACCGTTACCGGGCCCCGTTCTGAAACCGTTTATCCAGAGGACAGCATGAAGAAAATTGAAGCCATCATCAAGCCATTCAAACTTGACGAAGTGCGTGAGGCCTTGTCAGCGCTCAACATCACCGGGATCACGGTTACCGAGGTCAAGGGTTTTGGTCGTCAGATAGGCCATACCGAGTTGTACCGGGGGGCCGAATATGTGGTTGATTTTCTACCCAAGGTGAAGATTGAGCTGGTGGTATCCGAGGGGTTGCTCGATCAAGCGATAGAAACGATTATCAACGCCGCCCGCACTGGCAAGATCGGTGACGGCAAGATCTTCGTCACCGCTGTCGAGCGCGTTGTGCGTATCCGTACCGGTGAAACCAACGAGGCAGCAATTTAGTTGGACATCACGGGCTGGTGTGATGAATGCCGTTATGCCGAGATTATGTTGAGCGTTAAGAGTCTGATACCGGGATCAGGGAGTGGGCGGTAACTTTTTGCCGGGATTGAGTATTCCGGCAGGGTCAAACTGGGCCTTGATCTGACGCATTAGGGCTAGGGTGTTGGGCTCGATCTCCAGCGGTAGGAAGTGCCGCTTTTCACTGCCGATGCCGTGTTCGCCGGACAGGCTGCCGTGCATGGCCAATACGGTTTCGACCAATTCACACCGGCAGGCCGCTGCGCGAGCCATCTCGTCGGTGTTGTCTGCGTGTACCATCAGGTTGACATGCAGATTGCCATTGCCAGCGTGGCCGAAGGCGACTAGCGGTACTGCCCAGCGGTGACCCAGACGGTCGATGGCATCGACCAGATCGGCGAGCTGCGAGACGGGCACTACGACATCTTCATTGATCTTGCGCGGGGCAATGCGCTTGACGGCGTGTGACAGCGATTTTCGGGCGGTCCACAGATGCTGGATTTCATCTTTTGAAAAGCCGCTTTGGCTTTCGATTAATCCTGGGCCTTCAAGGGCACGGACCAGTGAAGTCAACTGGTCGGGCAGGGTGTGGGTATCGCCATCGGCCTCTACCATCAGAACGGCCTGGGTGCCAGCGGGTAGATCCTGGACATCGCCATAGGCGTGCAGGGCATCAATGGAACGGGCATCCATGAACTCCAGGGCGCAGGGCACGATGGGCTGACGCATGACGCGGATCACTGCCTCGCAGGCTGCTCGGGTGCTGGTGTAACACAGGCGCAAGGTAGCGACGGCCTCGGGCGCAGGGATCAGTTTCAGGGTGGCCTCGGTGATTAGGGCCAGGGTGCCTTCCGAGCCAATCAATAGTCGGGTGAGGTCGTAGCCGGTAGCATATTTGCTGGTGCGGCTGCCGGTGCGAATCTCGCGGCCATCGCCGGTGATGGCGCGTAGCCCCAGGATATGGTCGCGGGTGGCACCGTACTTGACGCAGCGCGGCCCGGCGGCGTTCATCGCCAGGTTGCCGCCGATCCTGCAATAGGCACCGGAGCCGGGATCGGGCGCGTACATGAGACCGGCGCTGCGCGCGAGTCGATCTACTTCGTCGGTGATGATTCCGGCTTCGACCACCATCAAGCGGTTGTCTGGGTCAAATTCCAGGACTCGCGTCATGCACTCAAAACTGACCACGAGGCTGTCGGGGGCAGGTAGGGCGCCACCGACATTACCAGAGCCGGCGCCGCGCGGGGTCAGCGCGATGCTATTCGTGTATGCCCAGCGTACCAGGAGGAGCACTTCGTCATGAGAGCGTGGAAAGCAGACCGCTTGCGGGATGCACTGATGTGGCGTTTCGTCGCTGGCGTAGAGGTTTCGTGTGGCCAGGTCCGTAAAAATGCGCTCGGGGCCGAGCGTCGTTTCCAGGTTGGCAAGGGAAGTAGAGAGGTCAGGCATCAGCCGAGGGTCATTTCCTGGAATTCGGCGACCTTGAGCAGGGCGTCGGAATCCGGGAAGCGGGCGTGAATCTGTTGCAGGGCAAGGTCATAGTGCAGCGGGTCGAAGCGGCTTTGGGCTTGTTCGTGCATGACATGGCGCAGGGCTTGGGTCATGACCTTGTCAAGTGAGACCAAACGGCGGGCGCTAATGAGACCGGTATCGCAATTGACCAGGAAGAGACGCAGGCGGGCGCGCTCTCCGGTCGGTTCCTGTGGTAGCTCGCGTTGGCTTTCGGGGTTGCGCTGGACATGAAAGCTGACATCCGACCACTCGCAGATACCGTCGATACGGTAGAGCAACACGGCCAGGGCCGCATCGCTATAGAGGGCGATCTCGATGGGTTGGAGGCGGAACCCATTGATTTCGTGGGCTGTAGGTTGGGGCCAGAATAAGGTCAGTTCGTGGGCGCCCTGGTTGTACAGGTAGCGGGCACCTTCGTCATAGCGGTTGTATTCGGTCGAATACGGGGTGCCCACCCGGCGCGGGTCGGCCTCAATATCTGGCCGGGGGAAAGTATGCAAATGGGTCATTGTTCTTCGGGCAACAGGCTGGCCATCATGGCGATCATTTCGGCGTCAAAGTCGAATCCCATCTTATCGCCAGGATTCAGGGCAATTCCCATGTCCTTGGCCATGCGGCGCAGGACCCAGGCGAATTCGGTCAGAAGGCCTCCACTGTAGCCTGGAAACTGGGTCAGAAAGGCCTTGGCACGCTCGGGGGCTGTGAACAGAATCATGACCTTTTGATCTTCTTCAACCTTGACGATCAGGGGTTCGGCTCGGGTGGATGTCTGAAAACCAGCGATCTTGTGTTTTTCGTCTTTGACGGGCATGAAAACTTGTAGATCGAGCAGGCGGGTGACAAAGGCCTCGGGGCTTACCTCGCCAGAATGGACGGCGGTGAGCAGGATTTCAAGTTCGTTGCGGGGAGTTTGGGTCATGTCGGGGTCCAAATACACTATGTGACAAGGATAGCATTGGCATGTCTCGAATGGGGTAGATTGGCAGGGTGGCGCCTGACCGGTGTCAGGCACGCTATTATCTTGCGTATGAAAAACGGACGAACAGAAACTTGGCGCTTGGGTGTCGATCTGGGAGGCACCAAGATTGAACTGATTGCGTTAGATCATCAGGGCACTGAACACTGGCGGCAACGGGTTGCTACCCCGCAGGGCGACTATGCCGGGACGATCGAGGCCATCGTGGGGTTGGTTCTTGCGGCTGAAACGGCGCTGGGTGGGCGAGGTCGGGTTGGAGTTGGCACGCCAGGGGCAATATCCCCGACGACCGGGCGATTGCGTAACTCCAACTCAACCTGTCTGAATGGACAGCCTTTGCGCGAGGACATCGAGGCCCGTCTGCAAAGGCCGGTGCAGATCGCCAACGACGCCAACTGTTTTGTGTTGTCTGAGGCAACTGATGGGGCTGCGGCCGGGGCCGAGTGTGTATTTGGGGTGATTCTGGGGACCGGGGTCGGCGGTGGCATTGCGGTGCGCGGGCAGGTGTTGAATGGCCCCAATGCCATTGCCGGCGAGTGGGGTCACAATCCACTCCCTTGGTCTAATGTCGACGAGAATCCAGGACCCGCGTGTTATTGCGGTAAGGCCGGTTGCATCGAAACCTGGCTATCGGGACCCGGTCTCGCTGCTGATCACCAGCGTGCTACGGGTTTTTCTTTGAGTGTTGAGATTCTCGTCGAAAGGATGAAGGCGGGAGATGTGGCCTGCACCGCTACTTTGACGCGTCACGCCGATCGTTTGGCGCGTAGCCTGGCCCATGTGATCAATATTATTGATCCTGATTGCATTGTTCTTGGTGGTGGGGTGTCGAATCTTGCGCACCTCTATGAGTGGGTGCCAACGCTATGGGAACAGTATGTTTTTTCAGACTGTGTGCGTACGCGATTGATTCCACCGAAATATGGGGATAGCAGTGGGGTGCGTGGTGCGGCTTGGCTTTGATGGTGCGCATAATATTTTTTGATTTTGTAATGCGCTTAATAGATTCTAATATCGCGTATAGATTTTTTGTGCGGGGTTACTATGTCTTTTATAACGAAGCGCGCGTGGTTCTGGGTTTTGTCAGGATGGTTGTCGGTCGGGGCCGTAATGGCCGGAACGGCAGACCACAGTAAATTCGAACAGTTGAAAAAACCGTTCAAGTCGGGTCCTGAGGTCACCAAGGCCTGTTTGGCCTGTCATACCGAGGCCTCCACTCAGGTCATGCATACCAGTCACTGGACTTGGGAGTACACCAACCCTGCCAATGGCCAGCGACTTGGCAAGAAGACCGTGTTGAACAATTTCTGTATTGCTACGACTCCAAATCTGGCCTTTTGTACCTCATGCCATGCGGGTTATGGCTGGGATTCAGCCAATTTTGACTTCAGCAAGCAAGACAATGTTGATTGTCTGGTTTGTCACGATACAACGGGTAAATATCGCAAGGCGCCCGGCAAGGCAGGGCACCCGGCCTATCAGGATATGGAGTTTCCAAAAGGCTCGGGCAAGATGATCAAAGCGGTGGATCTGAATGTAGTCGCCCAAAAAGTTGGCAAGAGTAGTCGCGATAATTGTGGTGCTTGCCACTTTAGCGGTGGTGGCGGCGACGGCGTCAAGCACGGAGATATGGACAGTTCGCTGGCGGCGCCCGAGCCCCATGTGGATGTCCACATGGATGCGGCTGGGCTGGATTTCACTTGCGCGACCTGTCATAAGACCAGCGGTCACAAAGTGGCGGGGAGTCGCTACGCCCCCATGGCGATGGACAAGGAGAAGCATATTCGAGGGAGGGCGGACGCTAATCCGGCCACTTGCCAGTCCTGTCACAACAGCCGGCCACACAAGAATGCGCGGCTTAACACCCACGCCAACAAGATTGCCTGCCAAACCTGCCATATCCCGACCGTTGCCCGTGGTGGTGTTGCAACAAAAATGTCATGGGATTGGTCGACGGCTGGCAAGTTGAGTCCAGAAGGGAAGCCTATCACGAAGAAAGATGCACACGGTCATGTGATCTACGACTCGCGTAAGGGAGATTTCGTAGTGGGTGAGAATATTGTCCCTGAATACATTTGGTTCAATGGCCAGGTGAAATACACACTGCTCGGCGACAAGGTGGTCAAGGGAGAGAAACCGACTCAGATCAATCGTTTTGAGGGTTCCCATACGGACGGAAAGTCGATGATCTGGCCGGTCAAGATCTTCCGTGGCAAGCAGCCTTACGATCCGATCAACCAGACCCTCTTGGTACCCCATACGGCGGGCGATCGCGGCACGGGTTTCTGGGACAACTTTGACTGGAGCAAGGCGTTAACGGCTGGGATGCAGGCTACTGGCGCGCCATATTCGGGTAAATATGAGTTCATCAGTACCGAGATGTCCTGGCCGATTACGCACATGGTGGCACCGAAGAAAGATGCGTTGACCTGTGCGCAATGTCACCAGCCGCAAACCGGGGTGGGGCGTCTGGACAAGGTGGAAGGCATCTACATGCCGGGTCGCCGTGCCAATCCCTGGCTGGACTTGCTTGGGTGGCTCGCAGCAGCTGCCACCCTAATGGGCGTTCTGATTCACGGTGCCATTCGAATTTATGTGGCGCGTAAGAACCCCGCTGCCGGGCATCATTAAGGAGTCAAAAATGGGCGAAAAGATTTATGTATTCAAGCGGTTCGAGCGTTTCTGGCACTGGTCTCAGGCCCTGCTCATCATCACCATGCTAGTGACGGGGTTTGAGGTTCACGGGAGCTATACGCTTGTAGGTTTTGCGGACGCGGTGGATGTCCATACGATAGCGGCGTGGACCTTAGTGGGTTTATGGACATTTGCCATTTTCTGGCACTTCACAACGGGCGAATGGAAGCAATATATCCCGACGCTGCAAAAGGTTGACGCGATGGCCAAGTACTATGCAATTGGTATTTTCAAAAATGCCCCGCACCCGTTCAAGGCCACGCAACTCAAGAAGCACAACCCACTGCAACGCCTGGCATATCTATGGGTCCTGCTTATGGTTGGCCCGATGCTCTGGGTCAGTGGTTGGTTTTACCTGTTCTATGACCAGTGGATTGTCTGGGGCTGGGATGCCTATCTCAGTCTGGAGTGGGTAGCCTTCTTACATGCGGCGGCGGCCTTCATGATGCTCATTTTCCTGATTGCCCATGTCTACCTGACCACGGCGGGTCATACCCCCACGGCCCATATCAAGGCCATGATCACCGGTTGGGAAGAAGTGGATTAAGCACTTGGACCAAACTACAACGTTCAATTAAATATTTAGTGTAAAACAGTGTTTAACCTTTATAGGAGTTAAATCATGAAGATGCGTTCGATATTGATGGTGGGTTCTCTGGTCTCTGTGACCTTGTTTCCTGCGCTGGCCCAGGCTGATGCGGATTGGAAGCGGGGTCGTGTCTATTACCGGATGGTGTGCACCCAGTGTCACACCGAGAAAGCGGGTGGGGCTATTTCTCCGAGCGTGAAATCCAAGGCTGAATGGACGGCTTATTTTCAGGCCGACAAGCATGCTAAGGGTAAGGATGCGGTGAAGTTTTATTTCAGCAGCAAGTTCCGCGACAGCATCAAGGCCACCAATAAGGCTGCGGCAAAGTTTTCAGATGTGCCTGAGGCCGACTTGGCCGAGGATGTTAAGGAATTTTTGCAGAAAGGGGCCAAGGACGGTGATGCCCCGGCACGCTGCAGTTAACACGCGTTGCATTTTTCTCTGAGGAGAGATGTTATATGGGTGATAGAGCTTGGGTGCGTGGGCTGCGTGAGGATTTTCAACAAGTTCTGGTAGAACCTTGGTCGCCCTATATCGGGGCTATTCTCATGGTGCTAGTTGTGCTTGGTCTTATGATGGCGGGCCTGTTCTGGGGCATCTTCGGTGGGATGAAGCTGTTCGGGGATTGGTTCAATAATCTCATTGGGCTTGGTCCGTTGCTGGGCATCAAGCCAGAACTGGATACGCCGCTGATGCACCGCATGGCCCTGATGAACATGACCTTGGTGTTGGGAGCCTTCACGGCTGCCATGATCTCGCGTCAATTTGCCATTCATCGTCCGCCGCCTCTGGAGTATGTATGGGCGGCCTTGGGTGGGACGGCCATGGGGTTGGGTGCGGCCCTGGCGGGGGGGTGTACGACGGGGGGGTTTTTTACTCCACTCGTACATGCCTCGCCAGCTGGCTGGGCCATGTGGTTTGGTTTGCTACTGGGTGCGGCCATAGGATTGAAGGCCTTGCTCTGGACCTTGGAAAATATCGAATGGGGGATGTCTGCCCCACGCCCAATGCCGTTCTCTGCTTCCGTCCTACGGTTCATGCCTTGGGCCGCGCTACTCCTGCTGGCCTTGTTGTTGGCCTGGACGGTGAATTGGTACGATAGCTCGGACGAGAAACTGCGTGGTCGCGCCATCCTGATCCCGGCGGGTTTCGCCCTGGGTTTCATCATGCACCGCTCCCGTCTTTGTTTTGCCCGTGCCTTCCGGGAACCTTTTATGACGGCCGAGACCGAGATGACCAAGGCAATCATCGTAGCCCTCGCGGTCGCCATGCCCCTTGCGGCGTTGCTGTTTGCGGCCAAGGTGATTGATCCCTATCTGGGGATCCCGCCCACCTTCTGGGTTGGTTCATTGTCCGGTGGTCTGATTTTCGGTATTGGTATGGTGTTTGCCGGCGGTTGCGCCTCTGGCTCGCTGTGGCGGATGGGTGAAGGACATCTCAAGCTATGGGTGGCTGGGTTCTTCT
Organism: Burkholderiales bacterium; assembly: GCA_005793645.1. Taxonomy (GTDB): domain Bacteria; phylum Pseudomonadota; class Gammaproteobacteria; order Burkholderiales; family Thiobacillaceae; genus QYQG01. The sequence goes on along the minus strand of SXRG01000025.1, from coordinate 17,715 downwards.
TTGCTTGGGGCGGCTCGGTGTCCAGTGCACTGCTCAAGCACAGCGGCCTGATGGTCACGGATGTCAATATTGATGGCCTTGAATTCACGGCCCTGGGCGCCCAAACCTATTTGCCAGACATGCTGGGTGGTTGGGGCTGGCCGTTGGCCATCAGCTTCGCGATCCTGATGGTCTGGTACCTCTGGTTGCGATACAACGAATCTACTGAACGCTTTACCTTACTATGAAGGAGACTGTCATGAAACGGTTTTTGTTGAGTGCTTTGGTGTTGGCAATGGCCATGGGCTGTTCGTCCCCAACCAAGACCTCTCCGGTAGCGGCAAAGCCGGCGGTTGAGACATCGGCGGCAGCCGTGGCCGCTGAGCCAGTTATGGTGAAATTTCATAGCCTTGTAGATATGGCGTTCGTTGCCAAGTACGCTGTTCTGCCTAAACCACAAGGGGTCATGATTATCGATTCACGCCCGGCTGGTCGTAAGTTTGATCCTGGGCATATCCCGACGGCTGTCAATATCCCGGATAGCGCCTTTGAGAAGATGGCTGACCTGTTGCCGGCTGATAAGGGCACCTTGCTGATCTTTTATTGTGAAGGAGAGAAATGCGTGCTCAGTCACAATTCGGCCTTCAAGGCGGAAAAGCGGGGTTATACGAATGTGAAGGTCTATGCTGCGGGTTATCCGGACTGGATTGCTAAGGGTAATATGGGTGCCGTTAGCGTGGCCTTCATCAAGAAACAGATAGACGACAAGGTTCCTATGCTGTTGGTTGATTCGCGGCCCAAGGAGCGCAAGTACGACAAGGGGCATATTCCCAGTGCCATTAGTATCCCGGACAGCGCCTTCGACAAGATGGTCGACAAGTTGCCGGCTGACAAGACCATACCCCTTTATTTCTACTGTGAGGGGATGTCCTGTGTGCTGAGTTCTCATTCGGCGGAGAAGGCTGTGGCACTTGGCTACAAGGCGGTGAAGATCGTGCCGGAAGGCTATCCGGGATGGGTGGCCGCTTATGGTGCCGGGCCGACTGTCGCAGCTGTACCGGTTGCGCCTGTAGCTTCGGCTGCGGCTGTCGTGGTTGCCCCGGTGGCAGCTGTGACGAGCTTTATTGCGGGCAAGGAACCGGGTTCTCTTCAGGTGAGCGCCTTTGAGAAATTGCTTGCTACCGAGCCGGACAGTATGCGCCTGATCGATGTGCGTGACCCGCATGAATTTGCCGCCGGAAGCATTAAAGGGGCGAGCAATGTACCGATCAATACCCTAGAAAAACGCATGGACACTCTGCCGGCAGATAAACCTATCGTTTTCTTCTGCGGTGCGGGTGGGCGTGGTGGCGAGGCACACGACATGGCCAAGTTGTTGCGTTCTGAACTGAAGACCTGGTTTCTTAACGCTGACATTGACTTCAAGAAGGATGGAAGTGCAAAGATTGTTGAGAAGAAGTAGTCCGATGTTTTCGTGGTCATTCAAAACCGCCGGTTCGCCGGCGGTTTTTTATCAGGCTCAGGCGGTGAAACGCGCGATAAAGGCCCCTACACTGTCGGCAGGTAGATCAATCCAGGCGTGATGATCTCCACCCGGAATGAGGTCCAGGGGTTGTCCGTGGATATTCTCGATGCGGTTCAGTCGGTGTTCGCGGACGCCTTCGGGCTGAATTACTTCAAGTCGGTCGCCGAGTGCAAAGCGGTTCTTTGAATACACTTTGCATAGACCTCGCGCCGCGTCGTAGTCGATGACATCGGCAACATAGCGGCTACGGCCTGACTCGGAATGGCCGTTTAGATAGTTTTGATAATCGGCCGGGGTGTGACGTTTGAAAAAACCGTCCGTATAGCCCCGATTGGCCAGTCCATCAAGTTGGCCGAGAAGGGCCGGATTCAGACTGCGTCCGGCGATGGCATCGTCGATAGCCTGGCGGTAGGCCTGCGTGGTCCGCGCCACATAATAGGGTGACTTGGTGCGGCCTTCGATCTTGAGCGAGTCGACACCGATCGCGATCAATCGTTGTACATGTTCGATGGCGCGCAGGTCCTTGGAGTTGAAAATGTAGGTGCCATGGGTGTCTTCTTCGATGACATTGAAGGCTCCGTTGCGGCGTTCTTTTTCTTCGATAACCCAAGTGTCGCCAGCGGCATCGATACGGGCCGGTTGCGGTTTAAAATCCCAGCGGCAGGCGTTGGTGCAGCTTCCTTGGTTGGCATCGCGGTGGTTGAGGTAACCTGAGAGCAGGCAGCGGCCGGAATAGGCGATGCACAAGGCACCATGGATGAATACCTCCAGTTCCATGTCGGGACAGTCTTGGCGGATCTCGGAGATTTCGTCCAGCGACAGTTCACGCGATAAAATGACACGCGACAGGCCGATTCCCTGCCAGAAGCGGACGCTGGCTGCATTGACGGTGTTGGCCTGGACCGAAAGATGGATCGGAACCTCGGGCCAGGTCTCGCGCACTTTCATGATTAAACCGGGATCGGACATGATTAGCGCATCGGGCTCCAAGGCAATGGCGGGGGCCATGTCGTCAAGGAAGGTTTTGAGTTTGGCACCGTGTGGAACGATGTTGGAGACAAGATAAAAGGCCGCTCCGACGGCATGGGCGCGGTGTATACCTTCAGCCAGTACGGGCAGGTCGCCAAAATCGTTGTTGCGCACACGCAGGCTGTAACGCGGTTGGCCGGCGTAAATGGCAGTAGCGCCGAAGGCTAGGGCGGTGTTTAGCATGGCCAATGAACCGGCCGGGGCAAGCAGTTCAGGTGTCATGGGCGGGGACTAGGATCGGGTCGGCGCGGCGAGGGTAGCGCGTTGTTGCGCGGCGCGACGGATAGCAGGACCCGGCTGCTGTTGCTGAGGCTGCCACTTTCGCTGATTTCCAGGGTGATGGTGCGTTCCTGGCGGGTCAGGACCAAGATACTGTTTTTAGCCTTCACCGAGGAGAGTAAGGCCCAGCCACTGGCCTGAAATTGTTCGCGAATGGAATTGAAGACCTCCGCAGATCCCAGCGGGATACTGAGAACGACGCGACCGGTCCAATTTTCGCCGCTGCCTAGGATTAGGGAGGCATCATTATCGATCTTTGCCCCTAAAGGCAGTGGCATTTCGCCCAATAACTGTTTGCGGATGGCGTCGACATCTTCCTTCTGGCCGTCGATGACGGGCAGACTGTTACATCCGGCGAGCAGGAACAGGGTGGCAAGGTATAAAGTGAATCGTTTCATGGGGATCTCCATGCTGGGTTGGCTGGATTGAGTCAGATTAGTTCAATACACAGGGATGCTCATTGTGCCAGATTCGCTGCGTGGCGGTCATGGATGCACAGCGAGGCAAAAAACGGGACAATGGAACCTATGACAAAGACCTTGTTTTCCCTGTTTATTGGTGCGGCGATGGCTTTGGGTGGTGTGTTCAGCGGGATCTTTCCGACATCACTCTTTCTGGCCCCTGATACTCGATCCATCCCTTTGACCGGGCAGGTTGAGATCGGCTTTTCACCCGATGGTGGGGCGGAGGCATTGGTCATTCGCGCTATTGGTGCTGCGCAGCAGGACATCCTAGTGGCGGCCTATTCTTTTACTAGCAAACCGATCGCTCAAGCCTTGCTGACCGCCCATAAAAAGGGGGTTCAGGTTCGTGCAGTCCTCGACAAGAGTCAACGCAGTGAGCGTTACAGCGCCGCTACCTTTCTCGCCAATCAGGGTATTGGCGTGCGCATCGACGAAAAGCATGCCATTCAGCACAACAAATATCTGGTGATTGACGGCCATTCCGTGGAATTGGGTAGCTTCAATTACAGCCGTGCGGCGGCTGAGCGGAATGCGGAAAATGTTATGGTTATTTGGAATCAGCCCGAGATCGCCCTCCGTTACCGTTCGGATTGGGAGCGTCTTTGGGATCAGGCTGTCCCTTACGCGCCGAGGAGTGGCTCATGATGGAGCCTGTCATTCAGGATGCTGATCTCGAGACACTGTTCAACGCCCAGACGGGACGGGTTTCTTGGGGTGAACTGGAGCGTGCCTTTGCGCGTGGTGTCTTGATTCGCGTCGATGCGGGTCTGGATCTGGTTGCTGTGGCGTGTTGTGTTGCGCGTGACGAGGCATTGACGCTACAGGACTGGATGACGGCGCGACAGGTGGCCTCAGTGAGTATGGAAGAGGCACAGGTCTGGTCTTCGACGGGTGCGCATTTCTGGGCCGTGGTGGCCGCCCCGTTTGTCTTGGTGCAGGAGATCCCTGCCGAGAGATCCATTACCTGAAAGTTCGCCAGATGAACGGATTACGCTCTATCCTGTTTTTGTTGCTACAAACACTGTTGACCCTGCCGTATGGGTTACTGGGGCTTCTCACCTTTAGTTTTCCGCGCCTGACGCGTTATCGCTTGATCCGCACCTGGAGTACCGTGGTTATGGCCTTGACAGGGTGGGTGCTGGGCATACGCTATCGCGTAGAAGGGCTGGAAAACCTACCCCTTCGGGCGGATGGAATTCCGGCAGAGCCGGTTGTGATCCTCTCCAAGCATCAGTCGGCTTGGGAAACGATTGCTTTTCAGCAGATTTTTCCGCCCTTATCGTTTGTCCTCAAGCGTGAATTACTCCGCATTCCGTTTTTTGGCTGGGGCCTGGCGGCGTTTAGTCCGGTTGCGATCAACCGGGGTGCGGGACGCGAGGCCCTCAAGCAGCTCGTAGAACAGGGGCAGGCGCGACTGGCGGCCGGTTTTTGGGTGGTTGTTTTCCCGGAGGGGACACGCATCGCCCCGGGCGAGCGCGGTAATTATCAGGTGGGTGGCGCTTGGCTGGCCTGCAAAGCAGGTGTACCGGTGGTGCCGGTGGCCCACAATGCTGGCGAATGTTGGAAAAAAAACGCGCTGGTAAAGCAGGCGGGAGAGATCACGGTGCGTATTGGTGCACCCATCGCTACAATCGGGCGTAAACCCGCCGAGATCAATGCCGAGGTGGAGGCATGGATCGAGGCCCAAATGGCCACATTATCACCGCCGCGTTGACTACTGCGTTGAATGGGTTGACTGGGCGGGTAGGGCGATGTCCTCGTGCGGTACTTTCTGCCAAATATCGTAACAGTCCAGACCACAGAAATAGAGTAGATAATCTGTCGCCTCGGCTACAGTGGCTTCGGATCTCGGGATTTCCTTCATGCACAATGCGCACGCGATCTGTTCGACAGGTTCCGGTTTGGGTGCCATGACAATCTCCTCATCTGGGGAACCGAAAAGATCAATGACAACCTCTCGACTCCTGTCAACAAAGCTAGATCCTCATTGTGTCTTTGTCAAATTTTGTAATCTTGTGCCTGGAGCCGTGTTTGGATGCTCATGCTGTCGGATTGGTTGAAGCGATTGAAGGTGCCATTGCGCACAGGGCCGCGAATCACGGTTCGGCGTGAGTCGATTGGTACCCTGAATACAGGCGGGGCCGTACTCCGCTATCATTTGAAGCGCAGTAGTGCCCGCCGTACCCTTGCATTGCAGGTGCAGGAAACAGGGCACATCGTGGTGCAGGCCCCGCAGCACACCCCTTTGAGCGCGGTGGAGGATTTTGTTCTCCATTATTTGCCTTGGTTGCGTGAACGCCTGAAAGCTGTTGCGCAGCGGCATCGCGTCTGGAGCAACGGAATGACGATCCCCTGGTTGGGTCGGTCGCTGACCCTGGATTGGCGGGAAGATAGCCTGATTATGCCGTGTCTGGTGGCGAACAACCTGAAAGTGTCTGGAGCCTGGGTGGATGTGCCAGGTCGCGTACATGATTGGTATCGCAGTCAGGCGATAGAGGTCTTGTCTGCCCGCCTAGTGCTACAGGCCGCACGCATGGGTGTGGTGGCCCCACCTTTGCGCGTGTTCGCTGCGCGGACGCGCTGGGGTAGCCTGTCGGCACAAGGGCGGATGGGCTTGAACTGGCGGTTGGTGATGATGTCCGAAGATCTGATCGATTATGTGATCTGCCACGAACTGGCGCATCTGCGTCAACACAACCATTCGCCCGCTTTTTGGCGCGAGGTTGAGGCTCTGTACCCCGATTATCGTTTGGCGCGGATTCGGCTGCGAAGTGAAGGGCGGCTGGCAATGGCCCTAGAGTTTAAACCCTGCGGGGAGAGCGGGAATATCCCAGAGCCATAGGCCGTTGATAGGTGGCTCGCCACGCGCCTCACGCGCTTCGTTGAACGGTTGTTCATGGAGCAGCATTTGGATCTCGTTGAGCAGTCGTGCGAGGGGCCTGATTAGAGGTCGTGCTTCGGTCTCCGAGGGCCAGTGACTGGCAATGGGGCGGCCGAGAATTGCGCTGACGGGTAGAGGGGTCAGGGCGAAAGGCGTAGTAACGCGCAGGTAAAGTTGCGGGGTCGGGTTCAGGGTCAGGAAAAAACGCAATTCCTCACTATTGAAATGGGTATTCAGTAGGGATTCAAGTTGCTGCCATGTGTTTGCGTCGAGGTGGGCCGAAATATCAGCGCTAGGGACCAGATGTTCCATGCGGGCCTCGAGATGAATAGGGTTGGCAAAATACCAGACCCCGCCCGCTGTTGTGAACCCGTCTTTGGTGGCAGATTGGGCGGCGTTTGGGGGTGGTGCAGCCTCTGGTTTGTTGTCCAGTAGACGGGCAAGGAATCCTTTCACACGGCGGCCCAGGATGGAGTGGCAATTCCTTCGCCAAGGTCGGCTTCAATCAGGCGTTGGCGCACGGTGAGGAGTTTCTCGATTAGGGCTGGCTCGGCCCGGGCATAGGCTTCGGCATCTGGTATCCGTTTGACGACGACGCCGAGCAGTTCGGTGATGGCGTTACCAATGGAGTTTTGACTGATGGTAACGATCAGATTGCCGGCATCATTGCGGTAGATGAGTTGTTTGAAGGCGGGTTGCCAGCGAATTGCATTGGCGTATTTGGCGTCCTTGATACAACGGTCGCGCACCATCTTCGCCGTTTTGAGGAAGTCGTTGTTGAACTGGAGCTTGTCCTCGACCAGTTGCGGAAAGTTCAGGTCATTTGGCAGGGGTGCGTTGCGGGTTGAGACTTGGCTAAAAAAACTGCGGTAGAAGTCGATGAAACCCTTGAGCAGGGTGTCATATTCCTTCCAGAAACGCGGGTCCCGGAGGGCTGTTTCACCACCTTGAATCTCCCAGCTTGGCAGACCTTGCGGATAGCCTGTGAGGGCGATGCGACAGGAGCCGGATTGGCAGGGTTGCAGGATGGAAAGGTCCAGTCCGGCGAAGAAGGCGCGATAGAGGTCGCGCATATTGGCTTGAAATAACGAGTGCTGGCCGCCGTCAGTCAGGTTAGGGTTGGCCGCGTCGGCCAGCGGCGCGGCCCGCAGTTCCTCTTTGTCGAAGACGATAAAGTGGTTGTGCAACATGCGGATTGAAGGCACTCCGGGAGAAGTGAGTGGCCAGGTAGCGTCGAGACTGGCTTCGCCGGCCAGAACAAGGTGCTTTTCTGGATCTGGGTAGCATTCCAGCATGTAATCGAAGAGGATCTGGTTCATGCGGTTCCAGACATTCTTCACGGACTTGGGGACCTGAGTGCGCCGTACGGGTCGGCCTAGGGGGTCAAGCACGGACTGCGAGGTGTTATAGATGATTGAGGCATCGAACAGATTGCTGTGGCCAATGGCCTTGCGATAAAGCAGGAGGCCTTCCGGATTCTGCAGCAGGCCATTGTTGTAGATCAGGTCATTGAGGTTTTCTGCGCTGTTGAAAAACTCGTTGGGTTTCATGCCATCTGGAACATCTAGCGGGATGGGGCGGAAATGGGTGGTTATTTCGCGGGGACCGGATGGCATGGCAGATTCTTGATAAGAGGATGAGAGTAGTCTTTGATTCTATCGAAAACAAAGGATGTATCGATTGATGCCCATCAATGTATGTGAATCGTACGGCAAGGCGGAGGATCGTTACAATGGTGGCCTATGACTTTTGTTCGTTTTTCTTTTCATTACACAGTGGCCTTTGTATGAGCTTGTCGGGTTGGCCCTTTGAACTATGGATTGGCTTGCGATATACGCGAGCCAAACGCCGTAATCATTTCATTTCCTTCATCTCGGTTGTCTCCATGGCAGGCATTGCCTTGGGTGTGATGGCGCTGATCGTGGTGATGTCGGTGATGAACGGATTTCAGGATGAATTGCGTAATCGCATCCTTGGTGTAGCGGCGCATATCGAAATGACGGGTCACGATGGCCGTCTTGATGCGTGGTCAGTGCTGGATGCCAGGGTGCGGCAGCAACCCACCATCATCGGGTCGGCACCTTATATCAGTGGTCAGGGTCTTCTGGCTGCCGGTGGCGAGACGCGTGGGGTGATGCTGCGCGGGGTTTTGCCAGACAGGGAAGGACAGGTCGATGAGGTGCCGTCGCGGATGAAGTCAGGCCGATTTGAGGACTTGCGCGCCGGCGAATTTAATATTGTCCTCGGTGCGGAGCTGGCGCGGGCATTGGGGGTTTTTCGGGGTGACCGGCTGACCCTGGTCGTTCCGCAGGGCGTGGTGACTCCGGCTGGTATGGTGCCACGCATGAAGCAGTTCACCGTGGTGGGCGTGTTCGAAGCGGGGATGTATGAATATGATGCCGGCCTGGCCTTTCTTCATATTGACGATGCGGCCAAGCTGTTGCGTACGGGTGAAGCGGTTTCGGGATTGCGCCTGAAGTTGGTCGATATGGACGCGGCGCCGCAGGTGCGGCGGACCTTGGTCAATACCCTTAACAGCGAATATGCCGTAACGGACTGGACACAGAGCCACGCCAATTTCTTTCGTGCTGTCCAGATCGAGAAACGCATGATGTTCATCATCTTGTCCCTGATTGTGGCGGTGGCCGCTTTTAATATTGTTTCGACCCTGGTGATGGCCGTGCAGGACAAACGAGCCGACATCGCCATTCTGCGTACATTGGGGATGCTGCCCGCCTCAGTGATGCAGGTCTTCATGGTACAGGGCACACTGATTGGTGTGATTGGCACACTGAGTGGCGTGTCGCTGGGCGTTCTGCTGGCACTTAATATTGAGGTCGTGGTGCCGTTTGTTGAGCGCATCCTTGGGCAGGATCTCTTCCCGGCGGATGTCTATTACATCTCTGAGTTACCGTCCAAACTAGTCCTCGGCGATGTGCTTTGGGTGGGCGGAGTGTCTTTGTTGTTATCTTTTTTGGCAACGCTGTATCCGAGTTGGCGCGCCTCGCGTGTCCATCCGGCGGAGGCATTGCGTTATGAATGAACACATCGTCTTGGCCTGTCAGGGGATTTGTAAAGGTTACAGGTTAGGCAGCATCGAAGTGCCTGTATTGGTAGGGGTTGATCTCGCTATTAGCGTAGGCGAGCAGGTGGCGATTATGGGTGCATCAGGTTCCGGCAAGAGTACGCTGATGCATATCCTGGGTGGTTTGGATCGTCCAGATGCCGGACAAGTAATGCTGAATGGCCAGGATTTGGCCAATATTGGTGAACGCGAACGCTGTGCCTTACGCAACGGTAGTTTGGGCTTTGTGTACCAATTTCACCACCTCCTGCCTGAATTTACAGCCCTTGAGAATGTGGCCATGCCGATTCTTCTGCGCCGGGTGCCTCGGGCTGAAGCTGAGGTCCTGGCCGCCGCCGCCCTGGAAGAGGTGGGGCTTGGACATCGGCTGATGCATCGCCCTAGCGAACTGTCGGGTGGCGAGCGCCAACGCGCTGCGATTGCTCGTGCTTTGGTGGTGCGACCGGCCTGCATGCTGATGGATGAACCGACTGGTAACCTGGATCGCCACACAGCGGGGCATATCCAGGATCTGTTGCTAAATGTGAGCCAGCAGCACCAGATCGCTTTGTTGGTGGTCACGCATGATCCGGTGCTGGCCGGACGCATGCAGCATATCCTGACGCTTCAGGACGGCACACTGATCAGATCAGATGACAGATGACGACCGCTCGGTTGTGGTGTTAGACTCGTTCCAATAAAGAGGATTATTGATATCCGAATAATAGATGGAGAATGGTGTATGCACAGGCTATGGTGGAGCGTTTTAGTGGTGTGGATATGTGGGAGCCCCCTTGGCTACTCACAGGACAGGGAAGAGATGGTGGATCCAATGAGATCGATCAAAACTCTGGCACCGAAGGTGGTTGTCGACAGTGGTCAGTTGCACTGGGTTCCTCACTTTATAGATTTTTCGCAGTGGCCAACCCTCTGCAAAGATGAGACGCGGACTATCCCAAGTCCACAGATGGCTCATTATGTGGCCCCGTTGCGGGGCGATGCGGCGCGCGGACGGGTTATCGCAATGGACCCTTGGCGCGGTAATTGCGTGACCTGCCATGAAATCCCCGGTGAGGAGTGGCCGGGTACCTTTGGGGCTTCACTCCATCATTACAAGCAGCGTCGCCACACGGATGCGAATCTCTATCAGCAAATCTTTGATGTGCGCATTACCGCGCCGCGCGCTGTAATGCCCCCTTTTGGCCCTTTGGGCATCCTGTCTGACCAAGAGATTCGTGATCTCGTGGCCTACCTACAAAGTCTGGAGTGAGCCATGCGTATCCTGATTATCATGCTGGCCCTGTTTTTGCTGCCAGCCTGGGCGGATGAACCACACAAGGAATACACATCGGCAGAGCCTTTTCTGCCGCATGTTTCTGGCGATGATCATCTGACAGGGACCTATCGTTACTGGAAAGACCCGAAGAACCTGGACATGCGCCTGGCCGGAAGCCCAGATCAGAGTTGGAAACTGAACTGGAAGCACCTCGATTATCCATTCAACAAGGAAATGCATGCCGGACATCTGGCGCTGGATCGCGGGCTGACCTTATTTAACAAGTTGAACCGCTCGGGAACCTTCAAGAATTGCCTGGTCATGTATCGCTTTAACGGGCCATACGAGACGAGCCTGCGCGGCTTGCGGACCCATTATCCAGCTTTTCGCACAGATCTTGGTCGGGTGGTCGGGCTGGAAGAGGTGATTGAGCATTGCGCTAAATTGGAAGGTGAAGTCTTACAAAACGGTAGTTATGACAACAGTGCCGTATCTATTTATGTGGCATCTCATAGCTTGGGTATGCCCATTAAAATTGATGTGAGTTCAGGCCCCTTGCGCGAATCCTGGCGGCGAGGCGAGCGTCTTTTTCACCAGAAGGTCGGCCGCAACAACATGTCTTGTGCCTCCTGCCATGTGGGTCGTATTGGCCAGTCCTTGCGTGCCACGGTAGTAACCTCGCCATATGGAGATGTGGCTCATTATCCGGTCTATCGCGACCGTTTTGGCATTACTTCCCTGCAAGTGCGCTTTGCACAGTGTAGCTTGGACTTAGGATTTAACGCCCTTAAGCCGGGTAGCCAGGCTTATAACGACTTGGAGGTTTTTCTCACGGCGCTGACCAATGGTTACCCGGTCAGCGTGCCTTCCGAGAGACCTTGATTAATGATCCTTGTTCCGTAGGCGGCGGCGCTTGAGGTAGGCCAGCAGGTAGAGACGCCAGCCGATGCGGACTGCTACATAGCCAAGGACGGCGAGAATCCCGGCGAGGATGATCTCGCCGAGTAAAAAGGTCTCCCCCAGACTTAGCAACCAGTGCCAGAATTCAGGCAGGAAGGTGCTCCAGTCGCTCCAGTTAAATTCCATGTTTATTGACGGGGTGGTGGCCTCTGTGCCGAGCAAGAACTCTCCGATGAAGAGTGCAGTGATGATAATGAAGGGCCATGTTAATGGGTTGGAGAGTAGGGTAGTGGCTACGGCGACCGGCAGGTTGACACGAAAAATGAGGGCAAGGAACGCAGCGGAAAGCATCTGAACCGGGCCAGGAACCAGAGCGCCGATCATGCCGACTGCGACGCCTCCGGCTACCGAAGCACGATTCAGGTGCCAAAGGTTGGGTTGCTTCAACCACGATCCGGCCCAGCGTAGATGGCGGTGATCGCGAATTGTGGCGTGATCGGGGAGATATTTACGGAAATGCTTGCGTGGCATGGTGGTGGACTATGGTGACCTTGTGGTGCATTGTAGTCCGAACTTTTGGGCAGGCTCGCCGATGCGTTGGCTAATTATCTGTTTCACGGTGGGTGCGGCATGGCTACAGACGCAGGCCGTTTTGCCGTTCTTCGCCCCGTTGTGGTGGGCCCCGCTGGCGCTTCTGGCTTGGCATTACGGCTTGAGGCTCTGGCCATCTACTGGTTATTGGGCTGTGCTCCGCTGGGGTGGTTTGGGACTCATTGCCCTCGCAACCGGTTTTTATTACGCGGCCTGGCGTGCGGACCTGCGCCTGGCGGATCGCGTTGATCCCCTCTGGGATGGGCTCAGTACCCCGGCCACTGGCCTCGTTGAGGGGCTGCCTCAGGCAACGGCCTATGGTTGGCGCTTTGTCTTGCGTGTTGTGCAGGATGAGAATGGGGTTTTGCCGCAACGCCTGCAAGTTATGTCTGCAAGCAAGTGGTTAGCGACGCCACCTAGGGGAGGTGATTGTTTGCGTCTCGATTTGCGCGTCCGCCCCCCGCATGCCAGCCAGAATCCCGGGGTCGCGGATATAGAGGGTTGGTTGTTTGAGCGGGGTATCCGTGGATTTGCGACGGCGACCGGGCCGATAGAATTTTTTAATAACTGTCCCTCAGATTTGCGTGCTTATGTTGATGCACTTCGTCACCGCTTGCGCGAGGGAATGCTGAAGCGCTTGACGGATGCAGAAGGCAGGGCGATGCCGTATGCCGGGGTTGCCATCGCACTGGCGGTAGGCGATCAGAACGCAATCTCCGATGCGCAGTGGCGATTGTTCCGGATGACCGGGGTAACCCATCTGATGAGTATCTCTGGCCTGCATATCACGCTGCTGTCCGGACTCATTTATGCATTGGTGTACGCCATCTGGCGGCAGGTTACCTGGCTGATGTTGCGCGTGCCGGCCGTCAAGGCGGCGGCCATCGCAGGCTTGCTGCTGGCGATGGCCTATACCCTGTTGTCCGGGTTTGGTATCCCGGCACAGCGTACGCTTTACATGATTGCGGTTATGGTAATCGGCGTTTGGTTGAGTATGGCGCATTCGCCTTCGCGTGTTCTGGCGGCTGCGTTGGCCATTGTTGTCTTGATTGACCCTTGGGCGGCCCTTTCGGCTGGTTTCTGGCTCTCATTCATGGCTGTGGCGGCGCTTTTTTATGCCGGTGCGGGACGCCTGCGTCCACCGCGTTTTTGGCGGTCCTGGGCCTTGACCCAGTGGGTGGCCAGTTTGGCCTTGTTGCCGTTGCTTTTGATGCTGTTTCACGAGTTTTCTCTGGTCTCCCCGTTGGCCAACACCTTCGCTATCCCGGTGATTAGCTTTTTGGTTGTTCCGCTGGCGATGCTTTCGGCATTGCTACCCTGGGACGGGCTGGCAACGCTGACGCATAGCGTGATTGCGGCCGTGATGTGGGGTTTAGAGATCTTGGCAGCCTGGCCACAACCGGTTTGGCATGTCGGAGAGGCCGGTGGCCAGGCCCTGTTTCTGGCGGCGATTGGGTTGATATATCTGATACTGCCAGGGGCGTTTCCGCGCCGTTTTCTGGGCTTGGTTCTGTTGCTACCGTTACTCTGGCCCACGGATGACCGTCCGGCCAATGGGGTATTGCGGGTTGATACCCTGGATGTAGGGCAGGGACTGGCAGTGGTGGTCTCGACGGCGCGGCACACGCTGCTGTTTGATACGGGGCCGGCCTTTGAAAGTAGCGATGCAGGACAGAGGATCGTTGCGCCGCGCCTCTGGGCGATGGGGGTTCGACGACTGGATGGTCTAATCGTTTCGCATGCGGATTCGGATCACAGTGGTGGTGCGGCAAGCATCGAGGCCTCTTTCCGGCCGGTATGGTCACTGTATGGGCAGCCCCAGGCTGGATCACGTCAGGTGCGCTGTGTGGCCGGGCAGACATGGCAATGGGATAGTGTCCGCTTTGAGGTTCTTCACCCGCCGATGCATTGGGCTGACAATCCCTACTTCTCTAATAACGATCGAAGTTGTGTGGTTAAGGCCGAGTCGGCTTGGGGTAGTGTCTTGCTGGTGGCTGATATTGAACGCCTGGGTGAACTGGAAATGCTAGAAAATCGGCGCGAACATTTGCCCAGTACAGCCTTGTTGGTTGCACATCATGGCAGTCGCTCTTCCTCGTCCGAGCGGTGGATTGCGGCTGTACGCCCGTCTCAGGCCATCCTTTCGGTGGGTCGCAACAACGCCTTCGGCCACCCGCATTCAGAGGCATTGGGCCGATATCGTGATGTTGGTAGCCGGATCTGGCGGACCGATCAGGTAGGCGCGATTCGTCTGGACTTCTTGCCGGAGGGAAGTTTTGTCCGTTTGTGGCGCGATGAGCGGCGTCGTTATTGGCATTCATCCGGCTGTCAACGGGATCATAAAAATGATTGTATTGGGATGGCGTGAGCTGTTTTATGCATCATATGTACTGTAGTGACACAAAGGCGATGCTAATCCCATGTTTTTTAATGGATATAATATAACCTATTGATTTTTAACGGCATCCGTGATTTGATTAAAAACAGGGCAGCGCTGAAAGAGCCCAGCATTGATGCCATTTTTGTGAGTTCCGTGCGGTAATTGCACAGAGTTATCCACAGGATTCGTGGATAACATGGCAGTGGCCAAGTTTCTGTTGTTTGAAGGTGAGGTTTATTTACCCCCATTGATCAATGGTATAGTTAAACATTCACAAAAAACCCTGTTTTTCGGGGTATGAAGGTTAGAAGCATTATGTCAGACCATCTCATGCAGACTTACGCACGCCAGCCGATTGCATTTACCCATGGTGAAGGTGCTTGGCTGGTTGCCGAAGATGGGCAGCGCTATCTGGATGCGCTGGCCGGTATTGCCGTAAACGGTTTGGGTCATGCCCATCCCCAGTTGACGCGTGCCCTGTGCGAGCAGGCTGGGCGTCTGATCCACACCTCCAACCTGTACGAGATCCGGGAGCAATCCGAACTGGCGGATCGCTTATGCGCCTTGGCTGGCATGGATCGCGCTTTCTTTTGTAATTCGGGCGCAGAGGCGAACGAGGCTGCGATCAAGCTGGCGCGGCTTTACGGTCACAACAAGGGCATTGATTCGCCGCATATCATCGTGATGGAAAAATCGTTCCATGGCCGCACGTTGGCGACACTGACGGCGACTGGAAACCGCAAGGTGCAGGCCGGGTTTGAACCCTTGGTGCAAGGCTTTTTGCGCGTACCCTTTGACGATGTTGAGGCGGTTGAACAGGTTGCCGCCCACAATAAATCGGTGGTCGCCATCCTGGTTGAACCGATTCAGGGTGAGGGCGGCGTGCACATCCCAAAGCCGAGCTATCTGCGCGAATTGCGCCGCATTTGCGATCAGCATGGCTGGTTGCTGATGCTTGACGAGGTACAGACCGGCATTGGCCGCACCGGTCAATGGTTTGCCTTCCAGTACAGTGACATTCGGCCGGATGTTCTGTCCTTGGCCAAGGGCCTGGGCTCTGGCGTTCCGATAGGCGCATCGCTGGCGCGTGGCGTGGCGGCCGAGGTGTTCACGGCAGGCAAGCACGGCACGACCTTTGGCGGAAACCCGCTGGCCTGTCGCGCGGCGTTGACTACGCTGGCGGTGATAACTGACGGGCAACTGCTGGCGCGCGCCACAGCGCTAGGCGAGCGCATCAAGGGCGGAATGCAGGTGGCGTTGCAAGGTGTGGCGGGTATTCGCAACATCCGGGGTCAAGGTTTGATGATTGGCATCGAGTTAGAGCATCCTTGTGCCGAGTTGGTGGCCATCGCCCGTGACCAAGAACAGCTCATCATCAATGTCACCGCTGACAGCGTCATCCGCCTGCTGCCGCCGCTCATCCTGTCCGACGCCGAGGCTGATCTCCTGGTTGAGCGGTTAGCGCGTTTGGTTCGCGCCTTTCTCGCGTAAAACATTCCTTTACGAGTAAGGTTGCTAGCATGGAACTGCGCCATTTACTGCAATTTAAGGATCTATCCCGCGTCGAACTGGATTACTTGTTCGATCGTACCCGCGTGATCAAGGATCGTTTTAAGCGTTATGAACCCTATCATCCGCTGGCTGATCGAACACTAGCGATGATTTTCGAGAAGAGTTCTACCCGCACACGCCTGTCTTTCGAGGCCGGTATGCACCAGTTGGGTGGTTCGGCAATCTACCTCAACACACGTGATACCCAATTGGGCCGTGGTGAGCCGGTCGAGGATGCGGCTGAGGTAATCTCGCGCATGGTGGATATTGTGATGATCCGCACCTTCGAGCAGGAGATCATCGAGCGCTTTGCGGCTCACTCGCGCGTGCCGGTCATCAATGGCCTGACCAACGAGTATCACCCCTGTCAGATCCTCGCCGATATCTATACCTACATTGAGCAGCGCGGCCCCATTCAGGGCAAGACCGTGGCCTGGATCGGTGACTCCAACAATATGTGCAATACCTGGCTACAGGCTGCCGAGATCCTCGACTTCAATGTTCATGTTTCGACCCCGCCGGGCTACGAGGTGGAGCCGGAGCGCGCCGGGTTGTTTGGCACGGATCATTTTGAATCTTTTGCCGACCCGATGGACGCGTGTCGCGGGGCCGATCTGGTTACCACCGATGTGTGGACTTCGATGGGTTTCGAGGCCGAAAACGAAGCTCGCAAAAAGGCCTTCGCCGATTGGTGTGTGGATCCAGAAATGATGGTAGTGGCTGGCGCAGAGGCTGTATTCATGCATTGTCTGCCGGCGCATCGGGGTGAAGAGGTTGAGGCCGCCGTGATTGATGGCCCGCAGTCGGTGGTCTGGGAAGAGGCGGCTAACCGCCTGCATGTGCAGAAGGCATTGATGGAATACCTCCTGCTTGGGCGGATTGAGAATTAAACTTTTCGAAGACTATTTAGGAGATATCGATGAATTGGCGTTATTGCTCGATAGTGACTTTGTTGGCAGGATTTACGGTCCCCGTTTTTGCAAGCGGCCCCGTTTCCCCTCATGACGCGCGTCAGGAGGTTGAGATGCCGACACTGCAACGCAGCCTGATGCGTGAAGACATGGTGCATCACCTGGCAGCATTAAACGAAGTATTGGTTCTGCTCAATGCCGGAAAACTAAAAGAATCCGCCGATGTGGCCGAAGCCGATATGGGTCTCAGCTCGATGGGAAAACATGCCGCCCGTACTCAGGGCAAAGGCCCCGGACGTTTCATGCCAGATGGCATGCGGGCCATTGGCATCGGTATGCATACATCGGCTAGCGAGTTTGCCGGGATTGCGCGCAAGGGTGACCGTGCAGCCGCCTACAATGCGTTGGAGTCGGTGACAGGCGCCTGCGTGGCCTGCCATGCTGGCTATCGACTCAAATAACGCTGTAAATACGAGAACAAATATGTCAGATATCAAAAAAGTGGTACTTGCCTATTCGGGTGGTCTGGATACCTCGGTCATTCTCAAGTGGTTGCAGGATACCTACCAATGCGAGGTGGTGACTTTCACCGCTGACCTGGGTCAGGGGGAGGAACTGGAACCGGCTCGTGCCAAGGCTTTAAAGTTTGGAATCAAGTCAGAGCAGATCTTTATTGATGATCTGCGTGAAGAATTTGTGCGCGATTTTGTGTTCCCGATGTTTCGCGCCAATACAGTGTATGAGGGCGAATACCTGTGCAGCCGAACCCGTGGATGATTTTGGCGGCGCGGCGCGCGTCCGCGAGGGTCTTGATCTCGATGCCGGACAATTGCTGCGCCTCATGGATGTTCGGTGTGACGAGCAGCGCCAAGGGGAAGAGCTGCT